>DASZWY010000053.1:0-21700 GCA_035546135.1 Opitutales bacterium | reverse complement strand
GGCGCATTTGACGACCTATTCGGACGAGAAGATTAAAATCGCCCGCGAATGCGTTTCGGCCATCCGGGGAAATATTTCAGTGATGGATATGCATTACCTCATCGCCGAGCGCAACGGCCGCGTGCGGCATTGGGTGGATCGGCACGAGCTCGCCATGTTCGGCGAGCGGGAATTCCTCGACGCGATGCATGCCGCCGGCCTGCGGGCGAAATTCAGCAAAAAAGGCCTCATGAAAAACCGCGGCCTCTATCTCGGGGTAAAAAAATAGGCCGTTGCTTGGGCCGATTGCGCAGGCATTATTTTTCTCTCCAACCGCCGAGTTTGCCGATGGCTTTGAACTCCGCCAGCGTGACCGGCATGACGGAGAGGCGGTTGCCGGGCGCGAGGAGGCGCATCTTTTTCAGCGCGGGTTGTTCGCGCAAGGTCGTTAGCGGGACAAATTTCGGAAACGCCGCGACAAAGCGCACGTCCACCAGCGACCAGCGCGGGTTGTCGCGCTTGGCGCCGGCGTCGTAAAACTCCGACTTCGGGTCGAACTGCGTTTCATCGGGGCGCGCTTCCGCGGCGATCTCGGCGATGCCGGCGACGCCGGGCACTTCGCAGCTCGAGTGGTAGAACAGCACGCGGTCGCCCACGCGCATCGCGCGCAGGAAATTGCGCGCCTGGTAATTGCGCACGCCGTCCCAGGGTGCGGTGCCGCGTTTTTTCAACTCATCGAGGCCGAACACATCCGGCTCGGTTTTCATCAGCCAGTATTGGCGGTGGTCTTTCATGGAAAATAAAAAACCAGTTCCCGGGGACCGTAAGCCGGATTCTGTTCTGGCGGGTGCCTCGCGGCACTCCCGCCGCTCATTCATTTCTCTGCCGCCGCGTCCTTGCGGAAGCGGCGGCCGCGCTGGGCGTCGTGCGACTTACCCGGGACCGTTGCGCGGGCCGCGCGGTCCCCTATTTGGTCTTGCACCGGATTGGGTTTGTCGTGCCGGCGATGTCACCATCGCCGCGGTGGGCTCTTACCCCACCATTGCACCCTTGCCGTCCGCGCTTGCGCGCAGCTTGGGCGGTTTGCTTTCTGTGACACTTTCCGTCGCGCCGGCTTGAACCGGCGCGCCCCCGCTTTCACGGGGAATCCTGCCCTAAGGTGTCCGGACTTTCCTCTCGCCGGCGCCGGGGCGCTGGCGAGCGAATGAACATCCCCGGGAACTGGACTTTTGATACTGGCTGATGCGCGGCCGAAAGGCAAGCGCGCAGATGGGCTGCCGCACCAGCGGCGTCCATGGCCGGCGCGAGTCGGTGGATAGAGTTGTCTTTGGGTGCGGGGGCGGCTAGCCTAACCCCAGGCGTTACCCTGCGAGTGGGATGAATATCCCAAGTGCGCCACCCCGCGCCGCCGATGACGAGAATGCGTTTCATTGCACGGTCGTTACGCCGTTTTTGCCTGGTCCAGGCGATGGCGTTTTGGCTGCTGCCCGCAGTGGCCCTAGCGGCGAATTTTTACGTCGCGCCGACGGGCAGTGACACGAACGCGGGGACGCTCGCCGCGCCGTTTGCCACAATTTCGCGCGCACAGTCGGCGGCGTCGGCGGGCGACACGGTCTACCTGCGCGGCGGCACCTACACCCTCGCCAATGCGCAAATCACGCAAACGGACAGCAATTACGCCTATGTGAATTATCTCGATAAAAGCGGCACCGCGGGCCACCCGATTAGCTATGTGGCCTATCCCGGCGAGACGCCGGTGTTCGATTTTTCCCAGGTGCGGCCGGACGCGCTGCGCGTGTGCGCGTTTTACGTCAAAGGCTCCTATTTGAATTTTCAGGATTTTGAAATCATCGGCGTCCAGATCACCATCGCCACGGTGCACACGCAGTCCGAGTGCATCCGCGTCGAGGGCAGCAACAACACGTTGACGCGGCTGAAAATGCACGACGGGATGGGCATCGGCATTTACATCATCCGGCACGCGGGCGGAAATTTGGTGGAAAATTGCGACGCCCATGACAACACCGGCTTGGACAGCGGCTCCATCGGCAACATTGACGGCTTTGGGTGCCATGTGCTGGCGGGGGCCGCGAACAACGTGTTCCGGGGTTGCCGCGCGTGGACCAACAGTGATGACGGCTTCGATTGCATCAATTGCGCGGAGCCGGTGCTGTTCGACCATTGCTGGTCGTATAACAACGGCTGGCAGGGCGGCGACGGCAACGGCTTTAAAATCGGCGGCTGGGGCAGCACGCCCGCCGCCAGCCTGCCGAGCCCCATCCCGCGCCACACGGTCATCTTTTGTCTCTCCGCCGGCAACAAAGCCCACGGCTTTTATGCCAACCATCAACCCGGCGGGGCGGCTTATTGGTATAACAACACCGCCTACCACAACGGCGACAACTTCGATTTGTTGGAGCGCACGAGCGACAATGTCACCGACATCTCCGGCATCTCGGAAATCCTGCACAACAATGTGGGCCTGGCGGCCCGCGGGTCCGAGGTCAAGGACCTCAATGAAAGCGGCGCGAACGTGAGCAACAATTACTGGACGCTGGCGGTGTCGGTCTCGAGCGCGGATTTTCAAAGCACTGATGTGACCCAAATGACCCAGGCCCGCCCGGCGGATGGCAGCCTGCCCAGAATCACCTTCATGCATTTGGCGAATGCCAGCGCATTGCGGAACCAGGGCCTGGACGTCGGCCTGCCTTACAGCGGCACCGCGCCGGATTTGGGCTGTTTCGAGAACCCGCCGGTGGCGACGCCCGCCAATCTCACCGCCAGCGGTGGCGACGCGACGGTCGCGCTCGCCTGGGGCAGCGTCGCGGGCGCGACCAGCTACACCGTCAAGCGCTCAACCACCTCCGGCGGAAACTACACGACGGTTTCCGCGAACCTGACCGGAACCAGCTACACCGATGCCACCCTGGCCAACGGCGTTGCCTATTATTATATCGTCGTCGCCTCGAACTACGACGGCGACAGCAACCCTTCGCTCGAAGCCAGCGCCACGCCCACGCAGACTTTCACCCAATGGATCAGCGGCTATTTCCCCGGGTCCAATGATTCCGCCGTAATTGGCCCCACCGCTGACCCGAATGGCAACGGCGTGCCCAACCTGCTGGAATATCTGTCCAATACGAATCCCACTGTGCCCGGCCAGGCCGGCGCCGCACCGGCTTGCGCGGTGGATGGCAATGGCAACCTTGTTCTGGATTTCCGGGTGGCCAAAAACCTCAACGGCGTGACCTACGTCGTCCAGCAATCCCCGGATTTGATTGACTGGACGGATGTGGGGGTGGCGCCGGCCGTCTTGAGCGACCAAGGCAGCTATTATGTCATGCGGGCAGTGCTGGCTTATTCACCCAACGTGCGGTTGTTCCTGCGCCTGCGGGTCTCGATGGCCGGGAATTAACCTCGCCCAATGGCCGCCGGCGAGTGCAACATCGGAAAGCATGGATATTCCGGCGATCACGGCACCGACCATGGTTTGGCTGCGCCGTGATTTGCGCCTGACCGACCAACCGGCGCTGGCGGCGGCACTTGCCGCCGGCGGGCCCATCCTCCCCGTATTTATCTGGGCGCCGGAGGAGGAGGCGCCGTGGGCGCCGGGGGCGGCCTCACGCTGGTGGCTGCATCACGCCCTGGCCGATTACGACGCGCAATTGCGCGCGTGCGGCTCCCGGCTCATTTTGCGCGCCGGGCCGAGTTTGGAAACCTTGCTCGACTTGGCCACGCAGTCAGGCGCGAAAAAGGTATGCTGGAACACGCTGCCCGAGCCAGCCGCGCAAAAACGCGATGTGGCGGTGGCGGCAGGCTTGCGCGCGCAGGGCCTGCGCGTGGAATTGTTTTCCGGGGCGCTGCTGTTCAATCACGAAACAATCCTGAACCAATCCGGGAAACCGTTCCAGGTGTTCACCGCATTCTGGCGCCGTTGTCTCGCCGCGCCGCCGCCACCGCCGCCGAAAAAATTGCCGTTGGGCGGACTGGCCCGCCGCGCGCCGCGGCGCTGGCCGAAATCCGCCCCGCTGCAGTCGCTCGGGCTGCTCCCCCGCGGGCACTGGGACCAGGGATTTTACACCGCCTGGGAGCCCACCTTGACCGGAGCGCAAAAGCGGATGCGCAAATTGCAAAAGCACTCCATTGCGCGTTACGCCACCACGCGCGACACGCCGGGTAAAGACGGCACTTCCCGCTTCTCGCCCTATTTGCACTTCGGGCAAATCTCGCCGCGGCAGGCGTGGCGGGCGGGCGCGGCTTCCAAAAAATTTCTCGCGGAACTCGGCTGGCGCGAGTTCGCGCACTATCTGTTGCGCCATTTCCCGCAAATGCCCGCGCGGCCCTTGCGGGAGGAGTTTTTGCGCTTTCCCTGGCCGCGCCGCGCCGGCTTTTTGCGCGCGTGGCAACGCGGGCGGACGGGCTACCCGCTGGTGGACGCCGGAATGCGCGAGCTTTGGCAAACCGGCTGGATGCACAACCGCGTGCGCATGGTCTGCGCTTCGTTTCTCGTAAAGCATCTGCGCCAGCCATGGACGGATGGCGCGGCCTGGTTTTGGGACACGCTGGTGGACGCCGACCTCGCGAATAACGCGATGGGCTGGCAATGGGTCGCCGGCTGTGGCGCCGATGCCGCGCCGTATTTCAGAGTATTCAATCCGACTTTGCAGGGTGAGCGGTTTGACCCGGACGGCGAATATGTGCGCCGCTACGTGCCGGAATTGGCGAAGCTTCCAGCGGCGTTCATTCATGCACCCTGGCGCGCCCCGCAGGAGGTTTTGCGTGAAGCCGGCGTGATATTGGGCAAAAATTATTCACGGCCCATGGTCGAACATGAGTCCGCCCGCCGCAATGTCCTGCGGGATTTTCAGAAAATGTCCAAAGCGCTTTGAGGCGAAATGGCCCCGTGGCTTATTTTTTTGGGGTTTATTTTCCGTGGAAACGGCGATATTACTGACGTTGAACGCCGGCTCGAGTGTTGGTTCGGCCAAGCCCGGAATACCCCTATGAACCAAAGCGCCAAAGCCATTATTTTTGCCGTGATCGTGACCATCGCCGCGGGCGTGGTGATCGCGGTGCAGCAAGTGGAAATCAGCCGGTTGCGCCCGTCGGTCAAGCCGGGTGCCTCGGCGAACAAGAAGCCGGCCGGCGCCGCCGGCGCCACCGGCGCCACCGGCAAAACCAGCCTGAGCGCCATTCTGGCCAATACTGATCGCCGAGCGCGCTTGCGCAGCCTGCTGGATTTTGCCGACAGCCATAATGCGTCGGAGCTGCGCGGGCTCGTCGTCGAACTCGCGAAACTCCCGCAGACCGAGGACAACCGGATTGCCCTGTCCATCCTGCTGGCGCGCATGGTGGAGCTGGACCCGTCGGGCGTGGCCGGATGGGCCAAGTCCCTCGCCAGCCAGGTCGGCAATGCGGACTTGCTCGACACGCTCTTCAGCACCTGGGCAAGCATGGACCCGGCGGCGGCTTTGCACGCCATCGGCCAGGTGGCGAGTGTCAGTCTACGCAGCATCTTGCTGGCCAACGCCCTCGCGGACATCGCCGGCCGCGATCCGCAGGCTGCGCTCAAGGCCTTGCAAAGTCTGCCGCTCAGCCAGCAGAACGTGGACATGTACGACGCCGTGTTTACCAACTGGGCCAAAGTGGATCCGCTGGCCGCAGTCAAGGCTGTCAGCTCCTTGCCCTCCAGCCACAATCGCGCCTTCGTGATGAACAGCGTCATTGACGGCTGGGCGCAAACCGACCCGAAGGCGGCCTTTGCCTGGGCGGCAACTTTGCCGCCGGGGACGTTTTCCACCAAGACCCTCCAGCCGGCCTTGATCAATCTGGCGGAGGTGGATCCGATGTCGGCGGCCAATTTTGTCAACACGTCGGTTCCGCCGGCGGACCGCAATAATTTGATGATCTCCATCGCCGCCAGTTGGGCCGAAACCGACCCGGCGGCCGCCATTGCCTGGGTGGGCGATTTTCCCACCGATGCCTCCCACGACAGCGCCCTGCAAGCCATCCTCGTGCAACTCAGCGCGGCCGACCCCAAGACCGCCATTTCCTACCTCGACCAAATTTCCAACCCCGCGGTGCGCGACCGGACCCTCACCCAGGTGGCCACCACTTGGGCGGAGCAGGATACTCCGGCGGCGCTGAATTGGCTGAAAAGCTTTCCCGCGCAGGACTCCAGCTCGGACCCCTACCGCAACGCCGTGCTCAGCATCGTCAATACCATCGGGGCGAAAGACCCCGCGGGCGCCGCGGCTTATGTGCAGCAAAATTTGCAGGACACGCCCTACTATGGCCGGATGATGGCGGAGGTCGCCGTCACCTGGATGGCCGCCGACCCCGCCGCCGCCTTGCAGTGGGCTCAGAGTCTCCCGCAGGACGATGGCGGGCAGCGCGCGCTGAACATGGCGATTATCCAGGACACCAACATTGACCCCGTCGGGGCTTGGAACCTGGTGCAGCAATTGCCCGACGGCCCCCGCAAGGATGGGGCCGTCAACGACGTCATCACCAAATGGGCCAAAAACGACCCGGCCCAGGCCGCGGCCCAACTTTTGACGACACTTCCCGATGGCGCCTTGCGGGACACCGCCATCGGCCAAATCGCGCAAAATTGGATTAACGTGGACCAGCAGGCCGCGTCGCAGTGGATTGCCACGCTGCCGCCGAGCGCCGGGCGCGACACCGCGGTGACCCAGCTGATTCCGGTGGCGCTGCGCAGCGACCCGGCCACGGCTTTTCAGTGGGCCGACACCTTGGGCAGCGACAGCAGCCGCGCGACGCAGATCGGCCGGGTGGTCAGCCAATGGGCGCGCACGGACCCCGCCGCCGCCGCCGCCGCGGTGCAATCCGCCAACCTTTCCAGTGATCAAAAGTCGAATCTCCTTAATGCCATCCAGCGCTTGAGTCCCGCGCCCGCCAATTGAATTCCAAAAACCACGTGGATTTTCAAAAAAAGGCGGGGTTTGCTTTGAGGTAAAAGGCCCGATAGGGTGGGCCCGCAAAATGGACGCTTCCGTTCATCCGCCTCCCGGCCGCTTGCTGCTCACCGGTGCGTCGGGCCTCGTGGGCCGCGCCTTGGCCATCCGCTGGCGTGCGCTCGGCGGCGAGGTGGTCGAACTGGCGCACCAGCCCCGGCCGAATGCCCTTACCTGGCACCCGCAACACGGCGAACTGCCGCCCCCGGCGCTGGAAAACATCCATGCGGTCATCCATCTTGCCGGAGCCACGGTTGGCCAGCGCTGGACGAGCAGCGCGAAAAAAGCCATTCACGACAGCCGCGTATTGTCAACCCGTCTGCTCGCGGAGCGCCTGGCCGCGCTGCCCGTGGCGCAACGCCCCCGCGTGTTCGTCTGCGCGTCCGCCATCGGTTATTATGGCTACGAGCGCCAGGAGCCGGTGGATGAAACCGCCGCGCCGGGCGAAGGTTTTTTGGCGGACGTCTGTTGCGCGTGGGAGGCGGCGGCGAAGCCCGCCGAGGCCGCGGGCCTGCGCACGGTCCATGCGCGATTTGGCGTGGTGCTGGCGCGGCAGGGTGGGGCGCTCGAACAATTGCTGAAAGTTTTCAACCTGGGCATGGCGGGCCCGGCGGGTTCGGGCGCGCAGCGCGTCAGTTGGGTCAGCCTGCCCGACGCGGTGGAAGCGCTGCTGCTGCTCGTCCATCGCGCGGAACTTTCCGGGCCGGTCAACGTCGTCTCGCCGCACGTGTGCACAAACCGTGAATTGACCGAGGCGGTCGGGCGCATTCTCAACAAGACGCTGAAATCCGCGGCGCCGGCGTTTGCGCTCAAACTCATGTTCGGTGAAATGGCGGCGGAGACGATGCTGGCGGATTTGGCCGTGCGCCCACGCCGTTTGCAGGAGGCGGGTTTTGCCTGGCGGCACGCGGCGCTCGAGGACGCCCTCCGCCACGAATTGCTCGCCTGAGCGCCGCCCCATGGATTTCCCCTCGTTTTTAATCCAGCCCCTGCTTTGGTCGTTCGGCTTTGCCCTTGGCAGCATGATGCTCAAGCGCGCGCTGGACGGCGGGGCAGGCCCGTTGCGCATTGCGTTCATGTCGAACGTGGCGATGGCCCTGATGTTCGTCCCGGGCTGGTGGTTTTTGCCGGCCACCCTGTCGTGGGAGCAGTTGCGCTGGCCGCTGCTGGCGAGCGGGCTGTATTTTTTCGGCCAGGTTTTGACATTCACCGCCATGCGCGCGGGCGATGTCTCCGTCATTGCGCCGGCCTTTGGCATCAAGGTGGTGTTTGTGGCGGCGTTCACGGCCCTGCTCGGCGCGGGGCCGATGCCGTGGACGTGGTGGCTGGCCTCGGCGCTTTCGGCCGGCGCGGTGTTCCTGCTCGGTTTGTCGAACTGGCGGGACCGCTTGCGCCTCGTGCCCACGGCGCTGCTGGCGGTCGGGGCGGCGGCGCTCTATGCGCGTTGCGACTTGGTGTTTCAAATGCACGCGCGCGATTTCAATCCGGTGGGTTTCGTGGCCGTGATGATGACGACGGTCGTGGCCGAATCGTTTTTCATGGTGCCGTTTTTCCGCGGCCCGTTTCGCTCGATCCCGCGCGAGACCTGGCCGTGGGCGTTGTGGGGCAGCGTGGTCATCGCCGCGCAATCGGCGGGCATGGCGTGGACGCTCGGCCACTACGGCGAGGCGGCGCGCGTCAACATCGTCTACAGCACGCGGGGGCTGTGGAGCATCCTGCTGGTCTGGCTGGCCGGGTCGTGGTTCCGCAATCAGGAGCGCGCGGCTGGCGTAGGCGTGATGGGCCGGCGGCTGGCGGGCGCGCTGCTGTTGCTCGTGGCGGTCTGGCTGGTCATGGGGGGAAAATAAAAAGGCGGAATTGAACAATGGCGCGCCCTACTTTTTCGATTGGGTAAACCGTCCGGCGTCGGCATATTCAACCGTGCGGATTTTTTAATTTTCACTTCCAAATTTTTATGCGCGCCGTCATTCAACGGGTTCGTGAAGCCAGCGTGGCCGTCGAAGGCCGGGTCGTCGGCGCGATTGGCCCGGGGTTGCTGGCATTCATCGGTGTCGAGGCCGCCGATACCGACGAAGACGTCGCATGGCTGGCTCACAAACTGCCGGCGCTGCGCGTGTTCGATGACCAGGCGGGCCGCATGAATTTGTCGCTCGCGGACACGGGCGGGCAAATTCTGCTCGTCAGCCAGTTCACGCTCTACGGCAGCTTGAAAAAAGGCACGCGGCCCTCCTTCAACCGCGCCGCGCCGCCCGAGCAGGCGAGAGGAGCGCTCGAGCGCCTGCACACCGCGCTCGAGGCCGCGTTGGGCCGGCCCGTGCCGACGGGCGTCTTTGGCGCGATGATGGAAATTCGCGCGCTCAACGACGGGCCGGTCACGCTGGTCCTGGACACCAAACAGAAGGATTTTTGAGAAAGGAAAATGGCCGATGGAAAAGGACCGAATTGAAAGCCATTGGGCTGAACCGGCACGGGCGGTCGCGCCGCTGCTGCTGGGCCGCTGGCTGTGCCGGCGGGAGCGCAACGGAAAGATTACCCGCGCGCGCATCACCGAGACCGAGGCGTATTGCGGCCCGCGCGACCGGGCCTCGCACGCCGCACGCGGGATAACCCCGCGCAATCGCGTCATGTTTGGGCCGCCGGGTTTTTGGTATGTCTACCTTTGCTACGGTGTGCATTGGATGCTCAATCTGGTCACCGGGCCGGAGGGTTATCCCTCGGCGGTATTGCTGCGCGGGGTCGAGGGCGCGACCGGGCCGGGCCGGTTGACCCGCGCACTGCAAATCACCAAGGCTTTCGATGGCCGGCCCTGCGCGCGCAGCGCGGATTTATGGGTGGAAGGCCCGGCGGAAATTCCCCCAGATCTGCACATGCGCCGCGGCCCGCGCATCGGGGTGGATTATGCCGGGCCGCATTGGGCGGGGCGGCATTACCGTTGGTGGCTGGAGCAAAAATTCGATAAAAAACGGATGCAGAGTTGACGCAGGGTCAAAACGGGCTTTTGTTGGATGATACGTTCGACATTTTTCACCCTCAATCCCGACTCGCCATGCCTTACACCCTGCCCGCCCTCCCTTACGCTTACGACGCGCTCGAGCCGCACATTGACGCGCGCACGATGGAGATTCACCACACCAAGCACCACAACGCCTATATCACGAACGTGAACAAGGCGCTGGCCGACGCCGGCCTCACCGCGCCGGAATGCATCTACGATTTAATCGGCGACCTGGCGAAAGTGCCGGAGGCCATTCGTGGCGCCGTGCGCAACAACGGCGGCGGTCATGCCAACCATTCCTTGTTCTGGAAGGCCATCGGCCCGAAGGCCGGCGGTGCGCCCACCGGCAAACTCGCGGCGGCCATCGAGAAATCCTTCGGCAGCTTCGATGCGTTCAAGGAGGCTTTTGGCAAGGCCGCCACGACGCGCTTCGGCAGCGGCTGGGCTTGGCTCATAGTCAAAGCCGACAAGTCCCTGGCCATTACTTCGACGCCGAATCAGGACAACCCGCTGATGAAAGGCGTGGCCGAAGTTTATGGCGACCCCATCCTCGGCCTCGACGTGTGGGAGCATGCCTATTACCTGAAATACCAGAACCGCCGCCCCGATTACATCACGGCCTTCTGGAATGTCGTCAACTGGGCCCAAGTGGCCGAGTGGTACGACAAAGCGCTCGCGTGAAATCGGCGCCGGTTTTTATTGGCTGACGGGAGGGCTGGGCTGGGGGGGCGGATCACCCCCGCCGCCACCACCACCTCCTCCGCCCCCGCCGCCACCACCTCCTCCGCCACCACCACCGCCGCCGTTTCCGCCACCCGTGGTGGTCGTGCTGGTCTGGCCGACTTCCGGCGTGGTTGGGCCGGAGATGAAATTAGGCAATTTGGCCGCGAGGCTGGCGGCTTCCGAGGCGGCGTAAAGATTTTCCGGCGGCACTTTGCCGATGAGGTTCACGCGGATGACTTCGCATGGCGGTTGCGTGGGGGTGTTGGGCACCCAGCGGACCAGAGCGAAGCGAAAGTTCAAGTTGTGATCGAAGGTCTGGGCCACCCGGGAGCTGTCGGACGTTACATCCTGGGTGACGCCGGGGGTGTGGGTCTCGAAGAAGTTGTCCGGCAGATATTGGACTTCGGAGACGCCGGCGGTTGTATCGGCCTGGGCCAGGATGAGGGCCTCGGCAAAGGAGCCTGGGGCGGCGGCGAGCAGTACCGGCGGCGCTGAACGCGCGCGCTCGAGCAGCGCTGTGGGCGTGGCCTCGCTTTCCGTGGGCAGAACGTCGAGGAAATAAAATTCAAATTTGCCGGCGCCTTGCGTGGCAAACAGTAGGCCGACCTTGTTGATGTCGCGCCGCTTGCCGAGGTCCACGACGAAAACATTGGTCAATTTGGTTTTGCCGTTGGTGTCTTTCTCGGGTTCGCCGCCCAGGGTCAGCTTTTTCGAAGTGTCGCTGGTGAGCACGCTTTGGGCGTCCTTGACGTTGCCGCCGGCCACGTGCGTCACTTTGGAGCCGAAGGCGAGGTTGGCGTAGTCGAATTCAATCAAGTCGTTTTGTTTGACCGGGGCGCTGCTTTTGTTCGGGTCGGTTTTGGCTTCCTGGTCGGGGGCGAGTTGCAGGCTGCTTTCCAGCGCGACTTTGCCGAACATCGAGATCGGGCTGATATCCCCGGCCTGCGTCGTATGAATGATGACCAGCAGGTATTGCATCTCCACTGCGCCGAGGTCCACGCCCGCCACCCGGCGTTGGGAAAAATCCATATGGGCGTTCAGCGGCGTCCACACCTTGGCGTCCGCGGGGTCGAGGTTGGCCACCTCCTGGGGGGAACTGCTGTAGTAGAGGTCCACGGTGCCGGCGGCGGTAAAACTGAAGAAGCCGAAGCGCTCGGTGGTGCGGATACCGCCGACATTGATGGCGAAACGCGATTCGCCGGCGGGCAGCTTGCAGGACAGGGTCACGTCGTCTTCCAGCAGCACGGAAAACGGCGATTCACCGCGGTTGGCAAAAAGAATGTCTTGGGGCTTGCCGTTGGCGCCTTGCTGGATGAGCGTCGCGCCAAAGAACCAGCGGGCCATGTTCACGTCCACCAGCTGTTTTTCTTTGCTGATGGCCTCGGGCGTCAGCTGCAATGGCACAGCGGCCTGGCCGTTTGCGGTGGCGGGCGTGGCTGTTGAGGTGGGCGCGGCCAGCAGCGGGCTGGCGGACCCCAGAATGGAAATAGCAAAAAAGACTAACGAAACTGGGTTAGGGTTCTTCATGTTTGACCGATTAGTTAGACGATACAATAATGGGTATCGGTCGTTAACGCAGCACTTCTGATGGAAAAAAAGTGTAAAAAAACGGGCGATTTTTCTCATTAACTTGCTTATATAAAGTGAAAACCCTACTTTAATCTCGCCTTATATATAAGGATATTCACCTAGTTTGACAATGCAAAAAAGCCGAAAATGGCCAGTTTCCATTCTTCGCCGGCGAATTCCGACGAATGGGCCATACCTTGGCTGGGGGATTTGCACTAAACCATGAAGGTGCGCGAACCAGACCTGCGTGCCTGCCGCCGACGGCCCGTGATTAAATGGGGTGAAAGATGCCGGAGTCGTTGGGTGGTATTATTACTTACCGCTTTTTTTCAGCTGTTTGTTTCGTCGGCATATGCCCAGGTTGCCGGCCAGGGACCGCGTCCGACTTTTGTCGTTGGCAAGGTGCCCGTGACCGTCAAGGGCACTTTCGAAATCGAATTCAACGACAACATCAACTACTCCAACGCCAACCGTTCCAGCGACATCATCCTGCGCCCCGGCGTCGTGGTGGGCGTGAATTACCAGCTCACCAGCATCAACAAGGTTTCGCTGCAGCTCGGCGTTTCTTACGACCAATATATTTTCCACCCGAACCTCAGCACCTACACCAATTTTGCCGAAGTTTCGCCGGACTCGCAACTGTCGCTGAGCATGCGTTTGGGCCGCGCCACCACCGTCACGGTTTACGACTCGTTCAACTATTCGCTGCAGCCCAGTGACTCGCTGGCGGTCAATCCGAAGACCGGCCAGGTCATCACCGACATCCGGGCGTTCGGCCGGTTCATGAACCAAATCGGCGTCAAGGCCGACTGGGAAGCCAGCGGCAATACCACGCTCTACGGCGGCGTCTACCGCTACGATGTTTTTCCGCAGAACGCGGATTATGATTTTCTCCGCCGCTGGCAGTACACCGGCACCGCGGGCATCCGCCAGGTGCTGGGTTCCTACACCGTCAACCTCGACGGCAGCTACACGCTCAATTACTACAAGACCAACCTGGAGAACGACAGCACCTCCTGGTATATCGCGCCGACCGTCACCTGGGTCGGCGAAAACCAGCTCACGCTCAAGGCTACGATTGGGTTTTCCGGCTACGACTTCAAGACCACCGGCACCAACGGCGACTCCTCCCAGCCCAGCACCTACGTCGGCGAAGTTTCCGCCACCTTCCCGCTCACCAGCGAGATCGACAACACCATCACGATTTCGCGCTCGTCGAACTTCGGCTATGTTTCCAACACGGTGCAGATTGACCGCGTTTCCTACAAAATCGAGCACAAGGAATTTTTGTTCAAGCAAATGGCCGGTAGCCTCCTGCTCTATTACGAACGCGGGCGCGACTCCGGCGGCACGTCCCCCGAGCGCTACGACAAATTTTCAGTTTCGCCCCAGGTGGACTACGCCGTGTCGGAGCGCCTGAGCCTGTATGCCAGCTACGAATGGACGGACAAATTTTCCAATTTCAGCGCGCGCAACTACCTGCGCAACCGCATCATCCTCGGTTTGCGGTACGATTTTTAGGGGGTTGGGGGGGCATTTTTTTTTGGATAGCCTAGCCTGATGGCAGCTGTTACATTGTTATCCGTCAACGTGCGGGCGGCTTTTCCCGATGAAATTTCGATACCTCATGGCTTTGGCTTGGCTGGCAGGCTTGGGCCTGTTGCCTGCCCAGCCCGCGCAGCCCGGCGTGCCGGACTCCCTGGAAAGCCGCTATGGCGCCAGCCCGGCTACTCCGCCGCAGATGTTCCAGCGTCCGCCGCCACCCCAGCCATTGCAGGTCGGCGCCAATGCCACGAATAACACCACGACTACGCAGTCTTCGCCCATCAATAACCTGACGGTGGGCGTTCCCGGCGACGCCGGCTCCCTCCCGGCGGCCGGGACGGCCAATGGCACCACTTCCGGCGGCAACTCCACCACGACCGGCTTGGCCGGCGCCGGGGACACCGGTTCCAGCTACGGGGCGAGCCCCGACCTGACCAACTTTCCGCTCCCGATGACGATGGACGGCATTGATAACGACCGCAAACTCGTGCCGGGCGACCAGTTGGTCTTTCAAATCGTCGAAGACCGCGAACCGCCGTTCCTCGTGCTCGTGTCGGAAGACGGCACGATACCGGTGCATTGGACGAACCAGCGCCTCACCGTGGAGGGCCTGACCTTGCGGGCCGCGGTTCAACTCGTCAAACAGGCGCTCGAAGACCCCTCCCGCAATTTTTATGCGAAGGACCATCCCATCATTCTCGCCGCCTACTATCACAACAATCTTTCCCGCGGCAAAGTTTCCATCACCGGCGCCGTGCAAAAGCCCGGCTCCATTTCCATTCCGCCCAACAGCATTCTGACCCTCTGGGACGTCATCCAGGCCGCCGGCGATTTCCGCTCCGACGCGGACAAGGACCACGTCAAAATCATCCACCGCGCCAACAGCGCCGCCACCCCGGCGCCACCAGCCGCCAATGGCGCCACCGCCCCACCGGCGGCCGGGGGCGACGCCTCGGATATCAATGTCACGGTGGTCAACATCGACGACCTGTTGAAAAAAGGCCTGCCCGACCTGCCGATGCGACCGGGTGACTATGTCGTTGTACCCTCCAAGGTGGACACCGGCGGCTACGTCACCGTGTACGGCGAAGGCGTGACTCGCCCGGGCCCGATTCCGCTCTCGCCCACCTGCCACACGGTTTCGCAGGCCGTCATTTTGGCGGGGTATGACAGCCGGGTGTCCAAGCTCTCGACCGTCCATCTTTACCGCAACGAGACCGACCCGAAAACCGGCGCGGTCAAGCAGATGACTTATGTGGTGGACCTCGACGCCGTCATCTTCAACGCCAAGATTTCCGAGGACAAGGAACTGCAAAAGGACGACGTCATCAAGGTGGACAACAAGTGGTTCATCTCGCCGTTCTGACGCCAACCGCGCCCTCCGCACTTTTTCCCGACCCACCCATGCCCACCCCCGTCACTGAATCCAGCGAAGGCGGCCAGCACGTCGAATGGTCGGAGACGTTCCATGCCTTTCTGTTCCGGGCGCGCATTTACCTCAAGCGCTTTGGCTGGATCATCCTCATCACCGCGGGCCTCGGCGCTCTCCTCCAGGTGCTGAAGACGCGCGACGTCCCGCCGACTTACTATTCCGACGCCGAAATGATGGTCGGGATGCAGATTTCCAGCGGCGGCACCGGCGGGCCCACGACCAATGAGCCGACCCTCTACTATTTTGCCACGCAGGTGCATAACCTGAAAAATTCCAACCTCGCGGCCAAGGCCTACGACGACGCCTACAAGCAGATGCCGGCCGGAACCCCCAAGCCGTGGGCCGCGGTCGATCCGACCTTTCTGCCCAGCACCCTCATCCTGCAGCTTCATGCCATCGGCAGCGACCCGAAGTTTACCCAGCTTTATTTGCAGTCGCTGATGGAGGAATTTTTGGCCGAGAAGGACCAGACGCGCAAACTGAGCCTCAACGGCTACGGCCTCAATCTCAAGGACGCCGTCTCCGAATATGAAAAGAAAATCAACGACCTGATGGCCGAGCAGAACGATTTCGTCAGCAAAAACAATTTGGCCGACCTGCCCAACACCATCGAGGCCACCAACACCAAATTGAACAAGGACATCGAGCAGCAGATGGAATTGGAGACCAAGCTGGGCAAGCTGGAAACGCCGAAAAAGCCGCCCGTGCTGCTCGATGGCGCGCCCGCCGCGCCGGCGGCCCCGGCTCCGGCGGGTAACGCCACGGCCGCGTCCGGCTCCGACACGGTGTTCAATCACCGCATGGTGGTGCCCCAGCCCGGCGAGCAGATGAAGCTCATGGAGAGCGAGCCGTTCAAGAGCTATGTGGTCAACGGCGCCAACGTCGAAGCGCTCGACGGCGAATGGGCGCGCTATGACCTTTTGCCGATTGGCCCCGACTATCAGCGGGAAAAAACCGCCCGGACTCAGCTCACGACCCAGCGCGACCAGCTCCTCAGCGGCGGTTTGTCCGAAGGCCACCCGTTGCTGGTGCGCTTGCAGTCCAGCCTCAAGACCATTGACGGGGACCTGGAAATTTTGCGCAAACAGCGCGTGGACAATCTGGAAGAAATCAAGACGGGCATCGAGTTGCAGTTGAACGACGTGAACGACCAGGAGAAGCAATTGCTGTCCAAGATTCTTGACCTGCAGACGGTGAAGAACGAATTGGACAAGAAGGAAACCATGATCCAGATGAACAAGGATGTGCTGTCCAAAGCCATTGCCTTGACCGTCGCGCTGCCCGAGGCGAGCAAGCTCGACCAGGAACTGCTCACCATCAGCAGCCCCGCGTCGGCCGCGCAAGTCGTGCCCCAAAACCCCGGCGCCAAAATCCTGCAGGGCGTGCTCGTGGGCTTTGTGGCCGGCGTCCTCATCGTCTTCCTGCTCGGCGCGCTCGACGGCCGCGTGATGTCCATTGAGGACCTCACCCAGCGCTTCGACGAACCGATGCTCGGCGTCATCCCCATGCAGCAGCGCACCAACGGCCAGGTGGAGTTGCTCAAAAACAACGACCAGCGCCAGCAATTTGCCGAGTCTTGCCGCAACATCCGTTCCTCGCTGTTGTACATGGACCGGCACGGCCAGCGCCCGCGCGTCATCATGCTCACCAGCTCAATGCCGTCCGAAGGCAAGTCCACGCTTTCCGCCAACCTCGCCATCACCCTCGGCTTTGCCTCCTCGCGCACCCTCCTGGTGGACGCGGATATGCGCCGCGGCCAGTTGCACAAGCGCTTTGGTCTCAAAAACGACCGCGGGCTCGCCGAGCATATTCAAGACGGCTTGTCGCTCGACGAAGTCATTCAGCCCACCAAGTCGGAGAACCTCGACTTCATTTCCTGCGGCCATTACCCGATGCAGCCGGGCGAGTTGCTCATGAGCGAACGTTTTCGCGAATCCATTCAGGCGCTGCGCCAGCGCTACGACTTCGTCATCTTCGACAGTCCGCCCATCCTCCTCACCGACGATGCCGCCAGCTTTGCCACCCGGGCGGACGCCGTGGTCTTCGTCGTGCGCGCCGGCTACACGCGCCTGCGCCAGGTGCGCACCTCGCTCGAGAGCCTGACCCGCCGCGGGGTGAACGTTTACGGCATGGTCGTCAATTTCATCGACCTGCGCGAGCCGGGCTACTACTCGTACCGCTACTACGACTACTATTCTTACCGGCCCAATCGCACGGCGACTTGAGGGGCGGCGGTCACCCGGCGCTGGCCGGAGTTTTTCGGTGGCGGATCAGAAACAGCCAGCCGCTCGGCAGCACGATGAGCAGGAGAATGCCCGTGCCCATCCAGCCGAGGGCGTTGTAATCCGTCTGGGTAAAAAGTCCGAGCGCCGCCAGCCACCACGCGAAGGCCAGGGCCTTGAACAAGCGCCGCCGGTCAAATACGCTGTGGATGTAGCAGCCCACGCCGAGCAGCACCGCGCCCAGCGCCGGCAATAGATACGGATTGAAGGCCTGATAAGCCCAGGCGGCCAACGCCAGGATGCCAAAACCCGTCGCGCATCCCGCCCAGGTGGCGCTCACCAGCCGGCCGCTCAACGGCATCGTCGGCAACTCGCGAAACAACATCCAGGCATAGCCCAGCGTGAGCGCGCCCGAGCCCCCCAGGGAAAGCGCCCAGACATAAATCGTGGTGTTGAGGGGCATCTGATAGCGGATGGCCGCCCATTGCGCCAGCAGGCACTTCGCCATGATCAGCCCCCAGAAAAACACCATCACCACCCGGAACGCCGGAACCTGGCGGGACTTTTCCAGCGCCAGCTCCAGTTCCGCGACTTCCTGCGGTGACGAGGTTGGTTGCATCGGGAGGCCAAACTTCGGGCCGCTCGTGACCATAGCCGAAACCGGGCAAAAACGCAATGGCCCCCGTTTTTTGCCGTTTTTGCTTTTCCCCGGCGCCTTTTCCCATTTCCATCTCCCCCTTGCACCCAATGACCGCCTCCGAACTTTTTCAGCAGCAATACGGCGCCGCCGCCACCATTGGCGGCTACGCCCCGGGCCGGCTCGAATTCATCGGCAACCACGTGGACTACAATGGCGGCTTGGTCATTGGCGCGACGATTGACCGCGGCGTGCAGGCGGCCGCAGCCCGCCGCAACGACCGCCGGGTGCGCGTTTGCAGCCAGTCCTACAGCCCCGCGGTCGAGACCGGCCTCGACCTGCTGGCGCCGCTGACGGGCGATGCCGCCTGGGCCAATTACCCCCTCGGCGTGGCTTGGTCGTTGCAAAAGAACGGGCAAAAATTTCCCACCGGCTTTGACCTCGCCATTGCGGGAGACCTGCCGGCGGGCGCGGGCCTTTCGAGCAGCGCGGCGCTTGAACTGGCCACCGCCGTGGCCCTGCGTGAACTGTTTGGCCTCGCCATTGCCCCGGCCGACTTGGCCCGCTGGAGCCGGCAGGCGGAAAATGAATTTGTCGGCATGCCTTGCGGCATCCTCGACCAGGGCGTGTCCACTTTCGGCCAGGAAGGGCGGCTGGTGCTGATTGATTGCCGCGCCGAGACCTTCACCACCGTGCCGGTGCCGGCCTCCGCCCGCTTCTGGATTTTCAACACCGGCGCCAAGCACGCCTTGCTCGATTCACTCTATGCCGCCCGCCGCCGGGAATGCGAGGCGGCGCTGAGGATTTTGCAGGAAGGCCACGCCGACGCCAAATTTCTGGCGGATATTTCCTCCGCCGAAGTCGAGGCCGCGCGCGCAAAACTCACGCCCGAGCTGTATTCGCGCGCCTTGCACGTCACCCGCGAAATCGAACGCGTGCGCGCCACCGTGGCGGCGCTCGAACAGGGCGACCTCGCGGCGGTTGGCAAATGGTTGGTCGCCTCCCACCAAAGTTCGCGCGAACTTTTTGAAAACAGCTGCCCGGAACTGGACTTCCTCGTGGACCGGCTCGTCAAGCTGCCCGGCGTTTACGGCGCGCGCCTGACCGGCGGTGGTTTTGGGGGCGCCGTCATGGCGCTCACCACGCCCGAGTTTACGGCGACCGTGGCCGCGCCCGTCACCGCCGCCTATGCGAGGGAATTCGGCCACGAGCCGGTCGTGTTCACCGCCCGCACCGGTCCCGGCGCGCGGGCGTTGCAGTAGGCTAATTCACCACGCCGCTTATTTTTTTGCCGGCCCCTTGTAGAGGGCTTGGATGGCCTGTAGCGGCTTGGCCGGATTATAAAACGCCCATTTGTTCTTGCTCAATTCGTCTGCCAGAGCCACGGCGTGAGTATACAGGCCCTCATCGGCGGGTTTTTCCGCCAGGGCAAACAGGCTCTCGCTGAAGGCGAAACATTGGGCGAAGAGCGCCACGCGTTTTTTCTGGTCGTCGGTCTGCGCGAGGTTGCCGGCCTGCGCCAGCAAATCATGACAGCGCTGAATCATCGCGCGGCTGACGGGCGTGGTCACAAATTGGTTGCTCCACAAATTTAATTTTCGCCTCGGACCGTCCACATAATCGAGCTGCATCCATAACGCCTCCAGCTCTAGAAAATACGCGTCCATGGGTTGCGCGGCCGGGCCGAACATGTCGGCGCAAAACTGGCGGGTGAGCGCGCGCGGATCCGCTTGCGGGTTCCACCACATTTTTGCCATCACATAAATTTTAGGTCCGTCGAACCCCCAATTGGGGTAGGCCTCCGCGTGCATGTAGGCGGAACTTTCCCGCGCCGAGAGCGAGCGCAGAAATTGTGACCACAGGTCCGAATAAATTCGCGGAAGAAGATACCCATCTCCCTCATACCAGTCGTGATTGCTGAAGTGCGCGGCCGCCGCCAGCCATTGGTCTAAAAAGGAGAGTTGGCCGGGGGCGGGCATTGGTTCCGGCGGCTCGGCGACGTGCAATACGGCAAAGGCAACGATATTGCCCGCTAGTTTAAATGCTGGCACGCCGCGCGTTGGGCCGTAGGCTAGGCCGACCAGCATTTTGCTCGGGAATTTTTCCGCAAGCCAGGCGGCCAGTTGATTCATGAAACGCCAGTAAATGTCGCTAGTGGCCTCGAGCTTATAATCGCCCTTTGGGTCCTTGGCTTTAAATTCATCGATGATTTGCTGGTTTTTTTCACTTTCGCTCCAGCGATAGTTGTCATTGATGCTCACAGCGATATACTCCGCCGCGGGGTTGGCCTGGAAATAATCGGTGATGGACTCCTTGGCGGTTTCGAGCGTGGCCGGCTCAGTGAAGTCCGCCTGCCAGCCTTGGTCGCTGGCGTCTTTGGGGATATAGCGTTGGCCATTGTAAATGGGGTAAATCTCCGGCTGAGTCGCAGCTAATTTGTCCGCGGGAAAAATAGTCCACAGGTCATGTTGGTGCGTGCCGCCTTTGCGCCGTAAGCCGCCGATGCGTCGCTCCCAATCATCATCACCAAGTGCCCTGGTCGAGATTCCGGTTATAAAGCCCGAAACCACAAAGGGTTGTGAAACAAAGTCGTTGCCGTCAAAAGCCGCTTCGTGGTTCGCCGGCAGGCTGGTCCAGAGTTCGCCCGGCATATAAAAACGCACGCCGGCGTAGCGGTCCAAAAATGAAACAGCGGCGTAGTAAGTCGCGTTGCTGGTATGGCCCGCGATGGAAATTACCGGGCCGTTGCCGTGGATGACAAAGCCGTCATCATTCAACTCGGCCAGCCGCGGGTCAGGGCTGGTCAACGAGGTATGGCCGACGGCGAGCGCGGTTTTGTCCTTCCAGTCAACGGCATTACCATCGCTCTTGATGTCAAAGCCCGTCGTGCTTGTGGATGCCTTGCGCAGCCAGGTTTGCAGCATGGCGGCGGCATCATGCTCGTTTTTGTCGGCATTTTTCCCAATCACCACAACCGTGTTGGCGGGGAGCAGGGGCAGCGGATCGGCGCGCAAGCGGTCGCTCGCGCCGGCCCAGGCCAGCACAGCGGCAAATAGCAGACTTTTCAGGTGGCGAATCATGCGGCGGAAAAACGATTTTACACCGACTCGCTGACGCTGGCAAGCCCGGTACCGTTACTTTTTCCTGGCCGACTTTTTGGCCATCACCGCGTGCCGGGCGCGCAGGCGCAGGCCTTGCAGCCGGATGAAGCCGGTGGCATCGTCCGGATTGTAGGCGCTCTTCACGCCTTCCATCGAGGCGATGTTGGCGTCGTAAAGTGACACCGGTGACTTGCGGCCTACGGTGATGATATTGCCCTTGTAGAGCTTGAGGCGCACGGTCGCCGTGACGTTTTCCTGGCTCTGGTCCACGAGGGCCTGCAGGGCTTCGCGTTCCGGCGCAAACCAGAACCCGTAATAGACCAATTCCGCGTATTTCGGGATGAGCGAATCGCGCAGATGCTCCAAATCGCGGTCGAGGGTCAGGCTTTCGGCCTGCCGGTGGGCGTGCAACAGGATGGCGCCGCCGGGCGTTTCATAGACGCCACGGCTTTTCATGCCCACGAAGCGGTTCTCGACGAGGTCCACGCGGCCGATGCCGTGCTTGCCGCCGAGCGCATTG
>DASZWY010000052.1:0-8876 GCA_035546135.1 Opitutales bacterium | reverse complement strand
TTCACCCGGGCCTGGTGGGTTATCTGGCGCAGGGAGGAGCCTTCGTAGCCATGCTCGGTGAAACAGTATTCGGCGGCGCGCAGCACGCGATCGCGGGTGGCGGCGGTGGACTTGCGGGGTACGGGCATCGGTGGGGTATTTCAAATAAGTGTTTGAAACAAACGCAACTCCCACCTTGCCCGCGGCGCGGCTCCGGCGCAAGATGAAATCTTGGCCCGCCGCCCAACTCGTGCTAAAAGGAAGTTTGACCCCGATGAAATTTTGCCGACCGATTTTGACGTGGCTGTTCCTGGCCCTTGCCGTCCACGGCCAGACCGCGGCGCTCCCGGCGGGCGGCTCGCCCTTTGCCGCGGCGGCCGACGAGCACACCGCGTGGGACATCGTCAGCGGAGTTTCGGCGGCGGCGCCCGGCCAGCCGTTTTGGGCCGCCGTGCGCGTGAAGATTGAGCCGCCGTGGCATATTTACTGGATAAATTACGGCGATGCGGGCGAGGCGACGAGCATCACCTGGGACTTGCCGCCGGGCTGGCAGGCCGGGCCGGTGCAATGGCCCACGCCGGCCCAGCAGGCCGCCGGCTCGCTCGTGGACTACATTTACGAGGGCACCCCGCTGTTCCTCACGCAAATCACGCCGCCGGCGGATTTGAAAACCGGCACCACCGTCACCCTCAAGGCCACCGTTCATTGGATGGAATGCGCGACGGTCTGCCTTTTGCCCACGACCAAAACGCTGTCACTCGACTTGCCCGTGGCCGCGAGTGCGCCGCCCGCCGCCGCCAACCAGACCTTGCTCGAAGCGGCGCGCGCCGCCCTTCCGCAACCCGCCACTGAGTTCGACGTGAGCGCCTGGCGCGCGGGGGATAAATTATTCCTCGGTTTCGCTCCCACGGCCGGCGCCGGCGCGCCCGGCGAAATCAGCGCCGCCTATTTCTTTTCCGCCGACGCCCAGACCCGCCCCGCCGCGCCGCAAGTTTTGCACCACACCGCCGCCGGCTGGGTGCTGGAGATGGACCGGGTGGCCTCCGCGCCGCCCGATGCGAAATCGCTGCCCGGCGTGCTGACGATTACCGGTTCGGATAAAGCCACCCTCGCGTTTTCACTCAACCCGCCGCTGGGCGCCGGCGCGCCCGCGCAATTTGCGGGCGCGATCCAGGCCGCCGGTTCAACCGCCGGCCCTGGCGGACTCGCGGGGATTCTGCTGCTGGCATTTTTCGGCGGCCTGCTGCTCAACATCATGCCCTGCGTGTTTCCCGTGCTGGCCATCAAGGTGCTCGGCCTGGTGAAGCAATCCGGGGCGGAACGCCGGCGCGTCGTGATGCACGGGCTGACCTTTGCGCTCGGCGTGCTGGCGAGCATGTGGGTGCTTACCGGCGTGC
Organism: Opitutales bacterium; assembly: GCA_035546135.1. GTDB lineage: Bacteria > Verrucomicrobiota > Verrucomicrobiia > Opitutales > JABDGR01 > JABDGR01. The sequence continues at coordinate 7,500 of DASZWY010000052.1, read as the reverse complement.
TGCTTGCCTTGCGGGCGGGCGGGGCGCAATTGGGCTGGGGATTTCAACTTCAACAACCCGGCTTTGTGCTGGGGTTGGCGATTTTCTTTTTGCTCTTCGCGCTGAGCCTGAGCGGCGTGTTTGAAATCGGCGGTTCGCTCATCGGCTTGGGCGCGGATTTGACCGCCAAAGCGGGGCTGAGCGGATCATTTTTCCAAGGCGCGCTCGCGGTGGTGGTCGCCACGCCCTGCACGGCGCCGCTGCTGGCGCCCGCGCTCGGCGCGGCGTTCGCGTTGCCGCCGCTGCTGGCGTTTCTCGCCTTCACGTTTGTCGCGCTCGGGCTGGCGACGCCCTACCTGCTGCTGTCGCTTTTTCCCGGGCTGGCGAAGTGGCTGCCGCGGCCCGGCGCATGGATGGAGACGTTCAAGCAGTTCATGGCTTTCCCGCTTTATGCGACGACGGCGTTTTTGCTCTACACGCTCAACGGCCAGGTTTCGGCGGACAAGTTTTTGAACATCCTGTTCGCCCTGGTCGTGGTGGCGCTGGCGGCCTGGGTTTACGGGCGCTTTGCTACGCCCGCGGCTTCGCCCTCCCGCCGGCGTTTCGGCCAAATCGGCGCGCTGGCGCTGTTTGCGCTCGCCGCCGTCTTGGCCTATTGGCCGCAGCAGGAGTTGAATTGGGAGCCGTGGTCGGCGGCGCGCGTCACCGCATTGCAGAAGGAAGGCCGGCCCATCTATGTGGATTTCACGGCGCGCTGGTGCACGAATTGCTGGCTGAATGAGAAAGCGGTCTTCAGTTCCGGCGCGGTGCTCCAAGCCATCGCGGACCAGCATGTGGCCTTGCTGCGCGCCGACCTCACCAAGCCCGACGCGGCCATCACCGCCGAGTTGGCGCGCTTCGGCCAGGCGGGCGTGCCGTTCAACCTCGTTTATCTTCCCGGCCGCGCGGCGCCCATCGCGCTCCCGACCGCGCTGACGCCGGGCATCGTGCTCGACGCCCTTGCGGGCAAGTCCCTCCCGCCGGCCGCTCAGTAATGCCGGTAGAGCCACTCGAGGCCATACATGTGGTCGTTGGCGTGCAGAACCATCATGTTGAAGATGAACATGAAAAATCCCGCGCGCGCGCCGCACTCGGGTGTCAGCACCACCAGGCCCCAGCGCAGCCCGCACACGCGCCGCAGCGCGAACCCGAACGCGCTCACCATCACCAGCAGCGCCGCGGCGAACTTTACGCCCAGTTCCGGCTGAAACAGCAGCGCGAACTGGTAGAAATAATCGATGATCAGCCCGCCGAGCCAGGCCGTCCCCAGCCAGCCCGGCGCCGCCACCGCGGCGTCGAGCGGATGCCGGTTGCCGCGAATCTGCTCGATGCCGATGTAGCGCTGCGCCACGAGCAGTTGCGCGACCTCAAACGCGGCAAACGCCGGCGAAACCAGGATGAGAAAGCGGTCCATCGCTGCCTATTTCATATCCCTTCGCCGGCCGGTTTGGCGAGAGTTTCCAGCCGCCGGCGCGACACCACCGACACGCGCGCCACCAGCAGCAGCCCGACCGTCATCACGCCGAGGGTGACGCCGCCCCACAGCCCCGAGCCGCCCCCGCCGCGCGCCATGCCGAAATACCACGCCATCGGCGCCGCCACCAGCCAGTAGCCGGTGAAGGAAATCACCGCGGGTACGCGCACGTCGTGGTGCCCGCGCAAAATCCCGAGGCAGACAATCTGCGTGCCGTCGAACAGCGCGAACGCCGCCGCCCACAACAGCAACCGCGCCGACAGCGCCAGCACGTCCTCCGCGCCTGGTGCGTCCGCCCGCAAAAACAAGTGGGGCAGGCCGTGCCGCGCCCCGAGGATGAACAAGGCGTAGCAGGCCATGAACGCCGCCGAGAGGCGCAGGCTGTCCCACCCGATGCGCCGGGCCTGCGCGTATTGTTTCTGCCCCACGGCCTGGCTGACGCGGATGCCCGTGGCCGAAGAGAGGCCGAGCGGCACCATGTAGGCCATGCCGGCGATGTTCAGCGCAATCTGGTGCGCATCGAGGACGATTTTGCCCATCATGCCCGCCAGCAGCGTGAGGAAGTTGAAAACCCCGACTTCGAATAAAATCTGCCCGGCGGTGGGGCCGCCCAGCGCGAGCATCCGCCGCAGCCGCTCGCCCGCCAGCCGCGTCCAAAATCCTTTCGCCCATTCCGCGCGCAAATCCGGCGAGCGCTGCACCACCCCCAGCAGCGCCGCGAGGGAAATAAAGCGCGCGAGAAAGGTCGCAAGCCCCGCGCCCGTCGCCCCAAGCGCCGGCGCGCCCCAGTGCCCGTAGATGAAAATCCAGTTCAAGAGGATATTGAGCAGGATGGCGCCGATGAGCACCACCAGCGGCAGCCAGGGACGGTTGCGCGCCTCGCAGTAATTTTTCACCGCCGTGTAGCACAGCACCGGGATGATGGACCAGCCCACCCACGCGATGAAGGGTTTGGCGCCGGCGATGACCTCCGGCTCGACGCGCGGGATGAGGTCGAGGAAATTCAGCCCGAGTTGCAACGCCAGGCTGCACGCCAGGCCGTACGCCGCCGCCATCGCGAGGCCGTGGCGCAGCACTTCGCCGGCCTCGGCGCGGTCGTCCGCGGCGTGGGCCGAGGCCACCAGCACGTGCACCGCCACGCAGATGCCGAAGCCCGCAATCATCGGAATCCACACAATCAGATTGCCGAAGGCCACGGCGGCCAGCGGCGTGACGCCCAACCGCCCGACCATCGCGGCGTCAATCAAGGGCATGAGCATCTGGCCGAGCTGGCCGATAATCATCGGCACGGCCAGGGCGAGGGTCGGCTTCACGCCATTCCACCAGGAGCGCATCGCAAGAAAGGAAACCGCCGATGAAACACGCTCCGCGCGCGAGCGTAAACCTAAATGCGCGGCGGTGTTGCCGCGCCTATCCCACAATCCCGCCGCTGGAGAGGAAGATACCCTTGAGGTTCATTTCCAGCGCCTTGGGGTTGGGCGAGACTTCGAGTCCGACGGCCTTCGAGATTTTCCCGGCCTTGATGAGATTGTAGAGGTCCTTGTTGAAGGACTTCGAGCCGATGTCGCCACCGGCCTCGATGACCGAGGGGATGCGGTCGAACGCGCCTTCCTGAATCGTCGTGCGCCCCAGCAAGTCCATGATGAACAGCTCGACGACCGGCACGCGGCCGCCGCCTTCCATCGCGGAGACGAGTTTTTGCGTGATGGTGGCCCGAAGGCAGCCCGCGATGGTGCGGCGCATGCCGATTTGCTGCTCGGGCGGGAAAAAGTCGAAGAGGCGCTGCACGGCCTGCTGCGCGTTGGCGGCGTGGAGCGTGCCGAAGACGAGGTGGCCGGTTTCGGCGGCGTGGATGGCCGTTTCAAACGTGTGGGCGTCGCGCATTTCGCCGACGAGGATGACGTCCGGGTCCTGGCGCAGGACGGCCTTGAGGCCCATCGAGAACGACGGGGCGTCCAGCCCGATTTCGCGCTGGTTGATGAGGCTTTTGATGTCCTTGTAAATGTACTCGATGGGGTCCTCGAGCGTGACGATGTGCAGGTCGAAGTTCTGGTTGATGTGGTTGATCATCGCCGCGAGCGTCGAGCTTTTGCCCGAGCCGGTGGCGCCGCAGACGAGCACGATGCCGTCGTTCAGCTCGCAGAGCTTGAGCAGCGCCGTGGCGTCGTAATTGAGCTGTTCGAAGGTGGGCGGCTTGTCCTTGATGTGGCGGAAGACGATGCTCGGCGTGCCGCGCTGGTAGAAGGCGTTGACGCGGAAGCGCCCGAGGCCCTTTTCCTCCAGGTCGTTGTAGCAATAGTCCACCTGGTAGTTGATCTTCCAGTCTTCGGCAAATTGCGCGGGCACGGATTCGTTGACGAACGCCAGCACCTGCTTGTCGGTGATGGCGTCCATCTCCACCGCCTCGAGGCGCCCGTGCATGCGCAGGTAGGCGGGCTTGTTCGACTTGACGTGGATGTCGCTGGCCTTGTTTTCGACGGCCAGTTGCAGGAGGCTGTTAAAAATATCCAGGGCTTCAGACATGGCGGCCAAAAGTATTGTAGTGTTCTAGTGCTTGGTGCTTAGTTGGTTGAAGCAGGCGGCGCCGCGGGCAAATGAAACCCGGTATTGAACCCCCCCGGTTTTTCATTCGTAATTTGCCGTTTCGCCATATAACTTTTCCGATTCAATGAACACAACCCCTTTTTGCGGCGTGCACACCGCCCTCGCCACCCCCATGCAGGGCGGCAAGGTGGATTACGCGAGCCTGGGCCGGCTGATTGATTACCAAATCGCCCAGGGCGTCCAGGGCCTGGTGCCCGTCGGCACCACCGGCGAATCGCCGACCCTCGACTACGACGAGCACATCGAGGTCATCCGTTTCACCGTGGAGCGCGCCGCCGGGCGCGTGGCCGTCACCGCAGGCACCGGCTCCAACAGCACCGGCGAACAGCTCGAAATCACGCGCCGCGCCCTCGACGCCGGCGCGCCCGCGCTGCTGCTCGTCTCGCCTTATTACAACAAGCCCAGCCAGGAGGGCCAGTTCCGCCATTTCGCGGCCGTCGCCAAAATCACCGACAAGCCCATCATCCTTTATTCCATCCCCGGCCGCAGCGTCGTGGACATCGCCGTCCCGACGGTCAAGCGCCTGCGCCGGGAATTCCCGCACATCATCGGCCTCAAGGATTCCGGCGCGACGACCGACCGCGTGACCGAGTTGCGCCGCGAACTCGACCCGGACTTCATCATTTTGTCCGGCGACGATTCGGCGACGCTGCCGATGATCGCGTGCGGCGCGCAGGGCGTCATCAGCGTAGCGTCCAACCTGGCGGTGCGGCCCATCGTCGAGCTGGTGCGGCTGGCGCGCGCGGGGGATTTGGCCGGCGCGCAGCAGCTGCACCTGCAATACTATCCGTTGTTCAAAAACATTTTCACGGAACCCAGCCCCGCGCCCATCAAATACACGCTGTATCGCGCGGGCCTCATCGCCTCGCCCGAGGTGCGCCTGCCGCTCATCGAAGTCACCGACGGCGGCGCGAAGCTCCTCGACGCGACCTTGCGGGACTTGAAACTGGTTTGAACGACCTGCCATGCCGCCGGTCCTTCTCATCACCAACGACGACGGCATTGACTCGCATTTTTTGCGCGTGCTCGTCGAGTCGCTGCAGGAAGGCGGCTTCGACACGCGCGTCGCCGCGCCGCTGGGCGAGCAGAGCTGGATTTCCCGCGCGCTGAGCCGCCGGCGCGACGTGCACCTGGCCTCGTTCGACGGTTTTGGCTGCCCGGCGTGGACGCTCGATGGCACGCCCACCGATTGCGTCAACATCGCCTTGTCGAATCTCTTGCCCGAGCCGCCTGCCGCGGTCATCAGCGGCATTAATCTTTCGACCAACGTCGGCCTGCCGCACATTCTCGCCTCGGGCACGGTGGCCGGCGCGCTCGAAGGCGCGTTCTGGGGCCTGCCCGCGCTCGCGTTCTCGATGGAGCTGCCCCGCGCGCGGCTCGCGGAAATCCGCCACGCTCATGGCCGCGTCGGCGGGACGCTGGAGGAATCGCTCCGCGCCGCGGGCATCCACGCGGTGGAATTCGTGCGCCAGCGTCTCGCGCAAAGCCGGCCGGATCCCGCGCCGATGGTGCATAACATCAATTTCCCGTCCGTGACGACGTCCGTGACGCCCGTCGTGCAGACGCGCCCGGCCAATCTCAAGCTCGGCGCGCTGTTCCGCCGCGAGAGCCCGGCCTGCTTCAAATTTCACTACCGCGACGAAATCAAGCCCGACCCCGCGCCCGACGCCGACGCCACGGTCGTCGCCAAAGGCTGCATCAGCCACAGCATCCTGGATTACAGTTTCCTCGGCGCGTGAAAAGCGGGGAGCAAGGCCAGGGGAGTAAGAATCTTGGGCCAAGCAGGGTAAATCGCCGGCTTGCTCTCGGCCCCGGCGCTTTGTTCCTTGCTCACTTCACATACACAAACGCGGCGTCCGAGCCGGCCATGGGCAGCGGCGCCGCTTTTTTGGTGATGCTGTCCACAATGTACAGGTGGTCCACGCCTTTGACGTGGTTGGTGTAAAAGATGTGGCGGCCGTCATTGGCCCAGCAGGGCTCAAAGCCGTCGGCCAGCACCTTCACTTCGCCGGTTTTGAAATTATAGGTCAGCACCTGCATCGTGCCGTTCGACATCTGCTGCATGAAGGCGATGAGGCTGGGATCAACTGGGTTCCACGCGGCTTCGGCGCTGTAGGCGTAAACCTTGTTGGCCACCAGTTGCAGCGAGCCGCCCGCCGCGGGAATTTGGTAGAGCAGCGGCGCGCCCTGCGGGTCGCAGGCGAGGATGATGCGCGAACTGTCCGGCGACCAGGTGGGCGAAGACTTGCTCGACATCGTGTGCGTGAGGCGGCGGACGTTCTTGCCTTCGGCGTCGGAGACGAACAATTCCGTGCTGCCTTCCTTGCTCGAGAGAATCATCGCCACGCTTTTGCCGTCCGGGCTGAACGTGCCGCCGGTGTTCGTGCCTTGATACCCCGCAAACACCGAGCGCATGTGCGTCGCGATGTTGTAGAGAATGATGTCGGGAAAGCCCGAGCGGTAGTAACCCGTGTAAAGCAGTTTGGCGCCGTCCGGCGACCAGCGCGGGTTGGCGGAGATGGAATGGTCCTGGGTTAGCTGGAGCACGGAGCGGCCCAGGATGTCGCTCACGTAAATTTCACGGTATTTCGTGCGCGTGCTTACAAACGCCAGCTTGCCGGCGAAAAACCCGGGCCGTTGCGTGAGGTGCTCGACCACGGCGTCGGCCGCGCGATATGCGGCCTCGGTGAGGGTCGCGCCCGTCGCGGTGACCTGGAACGACGCCCCGGGCGCTTTCGACTCCGCCGCCACGCTCATTTGATTCGCGCCCACCGGCGTGAAGCGCAGCGTGTATTCGACCGACGAGGCAATGGCATTGGGATTGAACGCGCCGTGGATGAAAAACGCGCTGCGCATCAACTGCTCGATTTCCGGCGACGACGACACGATGCTGACGCCGATCTGCTTGCCGGAATAATAGGTCACCGGCAGCGCGTCGTCCGCCGCCAGGGCCGCCGGCGCAAAGCCGCCGAGGGCCAGGCAGGCGGCGAGGATCACACCGAGGGCCGGGAGTTTTGATCGGGAGAAAATCATGCCCGAGCTTGCCCGGATGGCGGCCCGGATGCAAAACTTTCCGGCTGGACCGCAAAAAATTTTCTTCATCCGGCCCGGGGCTTCCTTCATGCTCATAGGATGAATCACGACATCGAAGAAGGCCAAGAGTTGCGCCTGGATTTCACCAAGCTGAAAAAAGTCGCCGCCTGCGGCCAGGACCTCGTCCCGGCCGTCGCGCAGGACGCCGCCACGGGGGAAGTCCTCATTATCGGCTACGCCAACGCGCTGGCGCTGGACACGGCCTTGCGTGAGCGCAAAGCCACGTTCTGGAGCACCAGCCGCAACGAGTTATGGATCAAGGGCAAGACCTCCGGTGATTACCTCGAACTGCTTGAGGCGCGGGTCAACTG
>DASZWY010000051.1:0-1660 GCA_035546135.1 Opitutales bacterium | reverse complement strand
CGACGAACGCCTGAACTTGAAGTCCGCCGAACTGTGCGACTGCGACCCGTGGGAAAGCATCACGGACCGCCCGATGGCCTCGGCCACGCCGCTGGGCGGCCCCTCCCTCGGCAAGATGACCAACGCCGAAATCGAAGGCCTCGTGCAGAAACTCACCGACGAGGTGATGGGGCAGTTGGGGAAGGCCAAGTAAGCCAGGTTGCGCAATCTTGTTGCGCCGGCGGTGGATGAGGAGGTAAAGGATGGCGCTTTCCAATGGAAATTCGCGCGTTTCAGCCGGCGGATGAGGAGGCCGTGATTGCACTGTGGCGGGAATGCGGCCTGGTCAAGCCGCAAAACAACCCGCACAAGGACATCCGGCGCAAGCTGGCGGTGAACCCGGAGATGTTTTTGGTTGGGTGCGAAGGCGGCCAGGTGGTCGCCAGCGTGATGGTCGGCTACGAAGGCCACCGGGGCTGGATTAATTACTTGGCCGTGAGTGCAAAGTTCCGGCGCCAGGGCCTGGGCCGCCAGCTGATGGACGAGGCCGAAAAAATGCTGCGGCAGCGCAAGTGCCCGAAAATCAGCCTGCAGGTGCGCGCGAGCAACCGCGAGGTGGTGGAGTTCTACAAGCGTCTAGGTTTTGCCCCCGACGATGTTGTCAGCTTGGGTAAGCGACTGGAACCCGACTGATTCTTTTGGTTTTACTCCGCAGGGGAAACAGGGCAATTTTTCGTTTCCCCCCATGTCTTCTGCAACCTGTGCTGCCATTGACCTCGGCGCGACGAGCGGCCGCGTCATCGTCGGCGTCTGGGGCAAAAAGCCCGCGTTGACCGAGGTCCACCGCTTTGCCAACGCCTTCCATTCCCTCGGCGCGCACGATTATTGGGACATTCCGCTGCTGTGGGAGGAAATCCGCACCGGCTTGCGCAAGGCGAAGGCGCAGTTCCCCAAAATCGCCTCCGTCGGCGTGGATTCCTGGGGTTGCGACCATGTGCTGCTGAACGACGCCGGGCGGCTGGTGTTTCCCACGCACGCCTACCGCGACGCCCGCACGCAGCCGGGCCTGCAATCGCTCGCCAATTTCGGCCTCGACCGCGTCTACGCCGCCACCGGCATTCCCAACGCGTTTTATAATTCCAGCCTCCAACTCGCCGAGGTCGTGCGCAACTGCCCGGCGGTCGAGGACCTCGCCACGCGCTGCCTGTTTTTGCCGGACTATTTTAATTACCTGCTCTCGGGCCGGATGGAGAACGAACTTTCCATCGCCAGCACGACGCAACTGCTCGACGTGCACGGGCGCGGCTGGTCGCGCGAGGCGCTGGAGTTTTTCCATATCCCACCGCAGTGGTTCAGCCCGCCGGTTTTGGCGAACACCAAGCTCGGCAAGGTCACCGGTGTGCCGGAACTCCAGGGCGTCGCAACCATCGCGGTGCCGGGGCATGACACCGCGTGCGCGTTCGACGCCATGCCGGCCGACCCCGCGGGCGGCGACTTGTATATCAGCTCGGGCACCTGGTCGCTCGTCGGCTGCGAAAACGACGCCCCGATTCTTGGCGCCGAGGCGCTGGCGGCGCGCGTGGCCAACGAACGCACGGGCAGGGGAGGCTATCGCCCGCTGACGAACATCATCGGCCTCTGGCTGCTCGAGCGCACGCTGCTCGATTTCAGCGCGCGTCCG
>DASZWY010000050.1:0-4338 GCA_035546135.1 Opitutales bacterium | reverse complement strand
CCGCCGCAACCCGGGGCGTTTTGACCACTTGAAACTGCTGCCCGGCACGAACTGGGAATTTCTGAAATGGGACCGCACCGACGCCGTGGGCTTCCTCATCTGCTGCGCGGTTTCCGGCGCGGTGGTGTGGCTGTTTATTTTTCTCCTGGGCCTTGCCAGCGGCGCGCCGCCGACGGCGTAACCATTTTTCCGCCATGATTCGCAAAGCCTTCGTGATGAGTGTCCACGCCGGCCAGGAGGCCGAATACGAGCGCCGCCACCGCCCCATCTGGGACGAGCTGGCCGCGGTGCTGCGCGCGCACGGCGCGCACAACTACTCCATCTTCCTGCATCCCGAGACGCGCCAGCTCTTTGCCTACGTCGAAATCGAGGACGAAGCCCGCTGGAACGCCATCGCCCAGACGCCCATCTGCCAGAAATGGTGGAAGCACATGGGCGACCTCATGCCGTCCAACCCCGACCGCAGCCCCGTTGCCCAAGGCTTGAAAGAGGTATTTCATTTGGAATAACCAAGGATGAAAGAGGGAAAATGGCAGATGGAAAAAGTTTCCAGCCTCCGGCAAATACCCTCCCTCCGCCATCCAATCGTTCCACTCTTGTCATTTTTCCATTTTCCATTTTCCATTTTCCATCATGAATCGTCATACCCTCGACCGCGCGCTCAAGGCGCTCAATTCCTTCCGCATCGAAACCCCGAGCTGGGGTTACGCCGACACCGGCACGCGCTTCGGAAAATTTTTCCAGGAGGCCGCCGCCATCGACCTCAACGACAAGCTGGCCGACGCCGGCCAGGTCAACCGGCTAACGGGCTGCTGCCCAACGGTCGCCGTCCACGTGCTGTGGGACTTCAAGAAAGGCGAGGACCCCAAGGCCGTCGCCCGCCAGGCGCGCAAACATGGCGTGCGCATCGGCTCCATCAACCCCAACCTTTTTCAGGACCAGTGTTACAAGTGGGGTTCGTTCGGCAACCCCGACGCCGCCGTGCGCCGCCGCGCGCTCAAGCACTGCCTCGACTCCATCGGCATCGCAAAGGCCGTGGGCAGCGACTACCTCTCGCTCTGGTTTGCCGACGGCACGAACTATCCCGGCCAGGACAGCATCCGCGCGCGCAAGGAGCGCTTCGAGTCCGGCCTGCGCGCCTGCCATAAAAAGCTGGCGGCGGGAATGACCATGCTCGTCGAGTACAAGCCCTTCGAGCCGGCATTTTATCAGACCGACATCGGCGACTGGGGCATGGCCTACGTGCTGGCGAAAAAAGCCGGCCCCCGCGCCAAGGTGCTCGTGGACACGGGGCACCACTACCTCGCGCAGAACATCGAGCAAATCGTCGCGTTCCTCCTCGACGAAAACATGCTCGGCGGCTTCCACTTCAACGACCGCCGCTACTCCGATGACGACCTGACCCTCGGCTCCATCGACCCCTACCAGGTGTTTCGCATTTTCCACGAAATCCACCTCTTCGCCGCCGACCGCGGCCAGATGCCGGAAATCGCCTACATGATCGACCAGTCGCACAACGAGAAGCCGAAAATCGAGGCGACCATCCAGACCGTCGTCATGGCGCAGGAGCTGTATGTGAAGGCCGCGCTGGTAGACCACGCCGCGCTGCGCGACGCCCAGGCCCGCAACGACGTCGTCTCCGCCGAGCTGGCATTGAAGCAGGCGTTCTTCACCGACGTCTCCCCCGCCCTGCTCGCCTGGCGCAAGAAAAACGGCCTGCCCGCCGACCCGCTCAAGGAGCACCGCCGCAGCGGCTACGAAAAGAAAGCCGCCAAGGAACGCCGTGCCCGCCGCATCGCGCTGGGCATCTCCCAAGGCGGAAGTTATGCGTAGCACGCCAAACAAGATCAAAAGGTTACATTCCAAGGCCTAGATAACATCATGAAAGATGCTTGTGATATTGAGGATAAATTATCTGCCAATCTCGAATATTTTGGTGAGCGACTAAATCGTGTCTTTGCTCATTTCTTTTGCAAATCAGAATATGCTGATTACATCGAACAAAATGATTCGCTAACAATTGGGCGTGATTGGATGGTGAAGACGATTCAAAACGCCTGCTTGCCCAAGTCCCGCAGGGACGCTTGACAATAGCCCAGCGTTTCAACGCTGCGGTGTCAAAAGTCAGAATTTAAGAGTCCCGGAGGGACGAAAGCGGCCTTTTCTTCCGTCCCTCCGGGACTCATAGATTTTTGTCCACCCATTCCCAGCGTTGAAACGCTGGGCTATTTTGTTTCGTCCCTTCGGGACTAAGCAATCGGCGCCTCACGCCAGCACTTCGTAGTGGTCCACCGCGGGTTCGAGCTGGAGGAGGAAATTTTTGTCCTCCGGGTAGTAGCGCGCGAGCTTGGGGTCGGGGCCCGCGTAGCGTTTGAGCGAGGCCTCGGAGTCCCAGAACGTCACGAGGAGGAAATGGGCCACGTCCTTTTCGACCCGCCGCAGCACATAGACGCCGCGGTTGCCGGCCTGGGCCGAGCAATCGGAAACGCTGGTGGCGTTGAGATAGTCGAAGTAGGCGTCGGCCTGGGCGGCCGGCGTCTCCCCGTGCCAGATGCGCGCAATCATGGTATAAAATCTCCTCGCAGGCGAATGAGACTAAGATAACGCCGATTCCGCAAAAGGCCCACTGCGGAATTGTAAGGAGTTTGTCAGTGGGCGGCCGCAAAGCTCCGCCCAATGCGCCAGCCCCCTGGCCAAACCGTTTCTTGACAATGGTGGGCGGGGCGGCATTTTTCGTGCGTGAGCTACAAACTGTTCATCCCCGGCCCGATTGAAGTGTCGCCCGCGATTTTCGCGGCGATGTCGAAACCGATGGTCGGCCACCGCAGCAAGGATTTCGTCGCCCTGTACCAGGGCCTGCAACCGGATTTGCAGGCGCTGTTTTACACGCGCGACCCCGTGTACGTGAGCACGAGCAGTTCCTGGGGCGTGATGGAAGGCTCCCTGCGCAACGTGGTGCTCAAGGGCGTCCTCAACTGCATGAATGGCGCGTTCTCCGACAAATGGAACGACGTGGCTAAGCGCTGCGGCAAGGAAGCCGGCGCGCTGCAATTCGAGTGGGGCCAGCCCGTGGACCCCGCCGCCGTGCGCCGGGAACTGGCGACCGGCAAATACGACGCCATCACCCTCATCCACAACGAGACCTCCACCGGCACGATGAGCGACCTCGCCGGCATCATGGCCGCCGTGCGCGAATTTCCCGACGTCATTTCCATCGTGGACTGCGTCAGCTCGTTCTCGGTGGTGCCGATCAAAAAGGATGAACTTGGCATCGACATACTGCTGACCGGCTCGCAAAAGGCGCTGGCGCTGCCGCCGGGGCTGTCGCTGTTCTCGGTCTCGGAAAAGGCCCGCCAGCGCGCGGCGAAGGTCACCGCCCGCGGCTATTATTTCGACTTCCTCGAATTCCACGCCAACCACGAAAAGGGCATGACGCCGAGCACGCCCTGCATCTCGCTGCTCAACGGTTTGCGCGCGAAGGTGGATGAAATCAAAAAGGAGGGCGTGGAAAACCGTTACGCCCGCCACGCGAAAACCAACGCGCTCGTGCACGCGTGGATGACGAAGCAGGGCTTCAAATTGCTGCCCGACCCGAAGTATGCGTCGAAGTCGCTCTCGTGCATTGCCAACACGCGCAACGTGGACCTCGAGGCGCTGAACAAGGCGCTGAAGAGCCGCTTTGCCTGCGTGATCGACATCGGCTACGGCAAGCTCAAGGGCAAGACCTTCCGCATCTCCAACATGGGCGACGAGACGGAGGCGACCATGTCCACCCTGCTCGCCAATCTCGACACTTTGCTGGCGGAATTGCCAAAATCCTGAGGAGTCGCGTGGCGAAAATTTTGCCGCCGGATTTTTCCCGGTGGAAAAATATTTTGCCAAGTGATAGATAATCTGCTAGATAGTTCGGTTTGCTGCTGCTTGTTGCTTCCTTTTTTTAATGGCAAAAACCCTCATCATTGCCGAGAAGCCCAGCGTCGCCGCCGACATCGCGCGCGCCTTGGGCGGGTTCAAAAAGACCGGCGAATTCTTCGAAAGCGAGGACTACGTGCTGAGTTCAGCCGTGGGCCACGTGGCGGAATTGTGCATGCCCGAGGACTACGACAAGAAGTTGCGCTTCTGGACGTTACAGGCTTTGCCCATCATCCCCGAGCAGTTCAAATTGAAGCCCGGCGAGAAGACCCAGGACCGTTTTGCCCTGTTGAAAAAACTGATGGGCCGCAAGGATGTCACCCAGCTCCTCAATGCCTGTGACGCGGGCCGCGAGGGCGAATTGATTTTCACCTACCTTTACGAGCTGGCCGGTTGCAAGAAACCATTCAAGCGCCTGTGGTGGTC
>DASZWY010000049.1:0-4678 GCA_035546135.1 Opitutales bacterium | reverse complement strand
TAAACATTCGCGCCGAAGCCGGCGAGGTATTGCAGGCGCAGGTCGCGGTCGCGGTTGACCGCGGCGTGGTTGTCGGCCAGCCATTTTTGCAGGTCGGGACCGGAGGCGCCGTAGGTTTTCAGCAAATCGAGCGCCGAGTGGAAGCCCACGTCCTCGAGCGAGCGCACTACCGGCTGGTAGTCGGCGCGGTCGAGGCGCGCCTGCATTTCGTCAATGTTGATGGACGCGGGGGTGGCTTCGCCAAGGACGACGGCGTCGTAGCCCTCGCCGCTGGCGTCGTTGCTCCAGAATGTGCCGTCGGGGAAGACCGAGAAAAACGTCTGCAATTCGCTTTGCACGGTGGCCGGCGTGCTTTCATAGAGCGGCACCCACTGCGTCACCATGCCGCCGGGATTGAGGTGTTCCTTGCACAGTTCAAAATATTCCTGCGTGTACAGCACCGCCGAGCCTTTGACCCACGGGTGGATGGGATCCGACGTGATGATGTCGAACTTCTCCTTTGTCGTCTGCATGAAGTGCCGGCCGTCGTCAAAGATGACTTCGACCTGCTTGCCGTTGACCAGATGCGGGTTCTCCTTCGCGATGCCGTCCACGATGTGATAGTTCTGCTCGCCGAACCACGGCGTGACGTTCAGCGGAATCAGCGGCTCAATTTCACAAATCACGATGCGCTGCACGCTCGGGTATTGCGTGAACGTGCCGGCGGTGACGCCTGCGCCGCAGCCCACGATGAGCACGCTTTTCGGCGCCTTCTGCAGCAGCGCGGGGACGTGCCCGAGCATCCGCTGCAGGCGCATGTCCTGAAAGCCCGTCGAAGCCTCGACCTTGCCGCTGACGTGGAAGCGCAGCTCGCCGGTCTGGTTGTTGCGTGAAACCGCCACCGAGGAATTCATCCCCTCGCCGACGTAGACAAAATCCGGCAGCGGCAGATTGTAATAAAGCTGGCGGCCATAGGCCACGACGCCGTCGGGAATTTTGTGCACCCGCCACGCCAGCGAGCCGAGGCCGAAGCACGCCGCTATCAGCCCCACGGCCAGGCCGGTCTGCGCGAACCTGGATTTTTTTTGGCCGTCGGACGCCTCGTCCAATTCCGGCATCAACCCCGGCCCAATCATTAGAATCGCGGCAATCATCGCCGCGCCAATCAGCCCGCGCTGCGCGTTCTGCGTGCCGTAATGGGGAATCAAATAAAGACTGAACACCAGCGAGCCGAGAATCGCGCCGACGGTATTCGCCGCATACACGCCGCCGACGAGCCGGCCCGGGTCCTGCCCGCGCCGGGCCGCGCCGGCGAGCGCGAGCGGGAAGCTGGCGCCCCAGCAGATGGTCGGCGGCAACAATGCCCACAGGCAGCGCGCGAGGTCGAGCTGGAAGCCGTACCACGGCAGGTTGGCCTCGCCCGGCGTGTTCGGCGCAATCAACCGCAGGTCAATCGGCCAATACGGCAGCGAATCGGAAATCATGTACGCCGACCACGCGATGCCCACGCCAAGCAGCAACTGGCAGCAGCCCAGCGCGAGCCGCGGATGCTGGGTGATGCGCGCATACCACGAGCCCAGGCTGCTCCCCAGGCCCAGCCCGATCAAAAACACCGCGAGAATCACCGAAAAAGTATAAACCGTGCCGCCCATCATCAGCGACAGCAGGCGCGTCCAGATCACTTCCGCGCCGAGCGCGGAAAAACCCGACAGCGCAATCGCCAAGTAAACCAGTTTGCGCGCGGGCGATTGATCAGGGCCCGGGGTGGGTTCCGCGGAAACCGAAGAGGCGGTTTCCTCCTTCGGCAGTTGCGAATCGAGGCCCAGCGCCAGCATCGCCACGGAGAAATTGAAAACCACCGCCACATACGTCGCCACCGCCATGTCGTGCACGCGCAGCAGGTAAAATCCGGCCAGCAGGCAGCCGAACACCGCCCCGGCGATGTTGCCGCCGTAGAAAAAACCCAGCCACGAAACGCCCGCAGGGGTCGTCTCGAGCCGTCGGGAAATCGCCGGGAGCGTCGCACCCATCAGCAAGGTCGGCGGCAGCAGGCACAGCGCGCAAACCATCCCGCGCAGCAGAATGGCCGACATCCCGGGCGTGGCCTCGGCCAGATACGCGCGTTGCACGAGCGGCATGCCGAACAGCACCGCCAGCCCGATGACGCCGATAAAAAATTCCAGCAGCGCATACACGCGCAGGGGCCGGTGGCGCGCCGAGAGCAGGCGCGGCAGCAGCAGGCTGCCCAGGCACATCCCGCCCATAAACGTCCCCAGCAGCACGCCCAGTGAAACCGCCGTCGAGCCGATGAGCAATTGCAACATCTGGAACCAGACGATTTCGTAAATCAGCGCCGCGCAGCCGCTGCCGACGAACAGCAGGAGCATCCAGGGCAAGGCGCGCGTGGAGAAGGCGGGGGCGGGGGACGGTTCAGCCATGGAGCGGGGCAGGGTAGGCGAAAGGAGGTTCAACCGTGGCGGACGCGAATAGTTGCGGCGGGAGGCTCTGCGCCGCCCGCTTCACGCGCGGCGAACCGCACGCCAGACGCGCAGGCAGGACTCAATCAGTGCGGGGAATTGCGCCAAGGGCACCTGGCTCGGCCCGTCGGAAATCGCCTTCGCGGGGTCGGGGTGCGTCTCAATAAAGAGGCCGTCCGCTCCGGCGGCGAGCGCCGCGCGCGCCAGCATCGGCACATATTCCCGCTGCCCGCCGGACGCACCGCCCGCCGCGCCGGGAAGCTGCACGCTGTGGGTCGCATCGAAAACCGCCGGCGTGCGGTGGCGCTGCATGATGGCAAACGAACGCATGTCCACCACGAGGTTCTGGTAGCCAAAAGTCGTGCCGCGCTCCGTCTGCCAGATTTCCTTCGCGCCGCCTTCGCGCAATTTGGCGACGACATGCTCCATCTCCATCGGCGAAAGGAACTGGCCCTTCTTGACGTTGACGATGCGCTTGGTCGCCGCGGCGGCCAGGAGCAGGTCCGTCTGCCGGCAAAGGAAGGCGGGGATTTGCAGCACGTCGCAGACTTTGGCGACCGGCTGGGTCTGCGCGGGCAGGTGGACGTCCGTCAGCACTGGAAACCCGTATTGCTTTTTCACGCCCGCGAGCAGCTTCAGCCCGGCGGCGAGGCCCGGCCCGCGCTGGCCTTTGCCGGAGGTGCGGTTGGCCTTGTCGAAGGAGCCTTTGAAGACGATGTTCAACTCCGGCTCATCGTCGCGCAAACGGGCCAGCACTTCGGCCACGGCGCGGCAGGTCGCCTCGCCTTCCAGCGAGCATGGGCCGGCGATGAGCAGCAAGCGTTGCGGATCAAACAGCATGGGGGAAATTAAAAAGGAAGAAGGAAGAATGATGAAGTCAGCGCGGGATTCCACGCCTGCTTTGGATAGGGCGGGACGTCCTCGGCCCGCCGTCTTCAGGCGCAGGCAGCCAGTCTAGTGGCAAATCGCCTCCGTGCGATTAAAAATTGCGCCGCTGCCGGGTGCGCCTAAAGTGCCGTCATGAGCGCATCGACCGAGTCTGCGAGTGGGAAAAGCTTTGCCGGCGGCGCCGTGGGTTTCATTGGCCTCGGCGTCATGGGCCGCAGTCTTGCCGGGCATTTGCTCAAGGCGGGCTACCCGGTGGTCGTTTACACGCGCACCCGCGCCTCGGCCCAAACCGTGCTCGACGCCGACGCGCAATGGGCCGCCAGCCCCGCTGAACTGGCCCCGCGCTGCCGGCTGATTTTCACCATGGTCGGCTACCCTGAGGACGTGGAGCAGGTTTACCTCGGCCCTTTGGGTCTCATCGCCCATGCCGCTCCGGGCAGCCTGCTGGTGGACCTGACCACGTCGCTGCCGATGACGGCGCAACGCATCGCCGAGGATGCCGCTTGCCGCCGCATTGCCACGCTCGACGCCCCCGTCACCGGCGGCGACATCGGCGCGCGCCACGCGCAATTATCCATCATGGTCGGCGGTGACGCCGCGGCGTTTGCCCGCGCGGAGCCGGTGCTGCGCCTCTTTGGGCCGACCGTCGTTTACCATGGCCCGGCGGGCAGCGGGCAGCACGCCAAGATGTGCAACCAGATCATGATCGCCAGCACCATGCTGGGCGTATGCGAGGCGCTGGCCTACGCGCGCGGCGCTGGGCTGGACCCGCACGCCATGCTCAAAAGCACCAGTGGCGGCGGCGCGGCCAGTTGGTCGCTGCAAAATCTCGCCCCGCGCATCTTGCAGGGCAATTTCGCGCCGGGTTTTTATGTGAAGCACTTTTGCAAAGACCTCGCCATTGCCGCCGTCGGCGCCCAGCAGATGCACCTTGACCTCCCTGGACTCGCCCTGGCCCGGAAGCTCTATGTCGAACTTTATAATGCCGGCCACGCCGACGCAGGCACGCAGGCGCTGTGGAAATTGTACGAGGCGAAGTTGCCGAGGCCGGCTTGATCTTGGGAAACAAAACGCCGCCGGCTTCCGAGGAAACCGGCGGCGTGCATGCCTGGGTTAAACTATGCCGGGCGGGTTATTTGCCAGACGGAGCCGGGGCCGGAGCGCCGGCGCCCGCACCGAGGCTCTTCAGCACGTCGGGCGAGATCTGGATGGAATTCATGTCGGGCGCGGGCTGCGGTTTGAAGTCCACGAGGGTGACGTCAAACTGGAGCGCCGAACCGGCGGGAATCGGGCCCTTCGGCACGTCGCCGTAGGCGAGCTTGGCCGGGATGTAG
>DASZWY010000048.1:0-2221 GCA_035546135.1 Opitutales bacterium | reverse complement strand
CGCTCATCAGGCGGTATTGCAGCGCGAGGGCGGTGACCTTGTCCTTCAAATCGTTATTGGGCGTGTAGCGCGCGTTGGGTGCCGCCTGGCGCGCGAGCATGTCGGCCTTCCAGCTTTCGATTTCCAAATCAGCAATTTTTTCCCGCGCCCAAATCGTGCGCAGCGCCTCGGTGTTGGCCGACGGCCCGTCGGGCAGGGTGACGGCGATTTCCTGGCTCCACGGCTGGCCGCGCAGCAGTCCGCTGACCTTGATGATGCCCTGCCCGCCGTGCGCGTAGCGGCCCGTCACCGTAAT
The DNA here is from genome assembly GCA_035546135.1 of Opitutales bacterium. Taxonomy (GTDB): domain Bacteria; phylum Verrucomicrobiota; class Verrucomicrobiia; order Opitutales; family JABDGR01; genus JABDGR01. The sequence continues at coordinate 1,926 of DASZWY010000048.1, read as the reverse complement.
CGGCGCGGCGGAAAACACGTCGGGGATGTGCGACGGCAAAACCTCGGACACTGGCAGCGCGCCCCAGTCCACCGCGACGTCGAGCAGCAGCGGCTGGGAGATGCGCTGGTAGAATTTTTCCGCGATTTCCTTGCTGTCGGCGTTCAAGTCCACGTAATCGGCGGCGCCGCGCCCTTCGCGCGCCATGCCGTCAATCAGGTAGCGGTTCACCGCGTTGCCGATGCCAAAGGGGAAGATGCGCGAAAGGCTGCGATGCTCGGCAATCATCTGGATGATGGCGGTGTCGTTGCCGATGTAGCCGTCGGTCATCACGGCGACAATGCGCGGGCGCTTGGCGTCGCCGGGCTGGCTGAGCACATAATCAATCGCCTTGTAAACGTTGGTGCCGCCACGGGCGTCGAGGGCCGCCAGCCAGGCCTGGGCCTGAGCCACGTTCTCCGGCGTCACCGGCACGGGCTCCGGCGTGCAGGGGAAAACCTCCGTGTTGAAACCAATGAGTTGGAAAGTGTCGTTGGGGTTCAGGTGCTGGAGGCAATAATTTATCGTTTCCCGGGCCTTTTGGAACGGCAGGCCGGCTTGCGAGCCGGTTTGGTCGATGACGAAAATCATTTCCTTGGGCGCGATGTCGGCGGCGGGTGGCGCGGCGGGCGGCTGGAGAATCAGCGTGAAGTAGCCGGTGTCGCCATTTTGGGGCGCGAGGGCGATGACGCCGCTCTGCACCTGGTCGCCCGCGGTGGCGTAGCGCAAAATAAAGTCCCGGTTCGGAATCGTCGCGGCATCGCGCAGTTTCACGACCGCGCTGGTGCGAGTCGGCTGCTGCAGGTCGATGGCGTGCAGTTCGGACTTCACTTCGCGCAACGGCATGCCGGCCTCAATGTTCACCGTGATGGAGATATCGTGCCCGGCGCGCAGGCCCTCGGGGATGACGGGTGGCGTGACCTTGTCCGGATTGGGCCCGCCGGATTCGCCACCGGTGAAACGCGGGCCGACGACGGTCGGAAACGTCCATTCGTAATACCCGGAATCGTATTTGATGGGCTGCTCGAAACTGATTTCGATGGTGATGGCCTGGCCGGGCATGATGTTGGCGACGGACTGGGTGAAGACGTTGGCGCGCTCCTGGTCGAGCAACGCGGCGTTTTGCCCCGCGGCGCGGGCGGCGTCATAAATCTGGCGGGCATCCTCGCGCTTTTTGATGTCGGCGGTGATGAGGCGGTCGCCGATGCGCATCTTCAGGTCATCCACCGCGGCATTGTCGGGCAGGGGGAAGGTATAGACGGCTTCAACGGGGTCCTTGGCGAGATTGCGGAATTCCTGCTTCACATGCACGCGGCCGACGAAGCCCGCGAGATTGGCCTGCACATCGGTATGCTCGAGGGGGCAAACACCGATGGGGTTGCCCTTGCTGTCGAGGATGGAGAGCTGCCCGGGGGCAAAACCGGGGCGGCTTGGGGTGGTTGGGATGCCGGGGAGCCCGCTGCCGGCCGGCGGCTGGGCCGCGGCGGTGGTGAAGGCGGCCACAGTGGCAAGCGCAAGCAAGGCCGCGCGATGGAAATTCAAACGGGAGGGCAGATTCATGGCGGGGGAGAGTGGGGGCTTGGGAGTATGACGCCCGGCCCCACAGTATATTAGCGGCAATTTTTGAAGCCACTTGCTCCCTTGGTAAACCCGCCCGGCAGCCGGTGGATGCAGCGAAACAAACAGGTGGCCCCGAAATTCCACCGGTCCAACCTAACCGATTGACCGGCAGCAACTTAAAATCCAATCGTGCGAATTCTTTCCGGTCGGCGCACGAGGAAATAGATGAGCGCCCCGATCCAATGGGTGAAGATGATGACCAGAACCCAGGCGATTTTACTGCTGCCGGTGTCGGGTTCCTTGGTGGCGGCCTCGACCAGCATCCAAATCCAGAATCCGAACGCAAGC
>DASZWY010000047.1:0-13221 GCA_035546135.1 Opitutales bacterium | reverse complement strand
CGCGGCGAAAATGCTTTCGCAACTGCCGCAAAACAAGGCGCTGACCGACACCACCGGCACCGTGGCCCGCAACTGGCTGCAAACCGATTCCGTCGCCGCCTCGCAATGGATTAACACGCTGCCCCCGGGCGACGCGCGCGATACTGCGGTCGAGCAAATCGTCAACACGCAGGCGCGCAACGACCCTGCGGCGACCATGAACTGGGCCACGACGATCGGCAACCCCGACACGCGCTACAGCTCCATCCAGCGCGTCACCACACAATGGGCGGCCACTGATCCGCAGGCCGCCATGCAAGCGGTGCAAAACGTGGCGAACCTCACGGACGAACAGCGCCAGAAACTGACACAGGCCGTGCAAAAAATCATTGATAATCCGCCGCCGGCGCCAAACGTGCGCATCTACCGCGGCAACAACAATATTTACTATGGGCCTTGAGGATGGAGGGCCCAATTGCCCCCTCTATTTACCCCGCCGTTATTATCAGCGCGAAATTCCATCATACCCGGCAATCACGACCGTTATTCGAGTTTGGGAAGCGCATTGAGCTTGAGAAATGGCCCAAAAATGGCTATCAAAGTTCGGTTTATGCGAGGAACATTATTCGGGACGGCCCCGCTGCTGGCCTTGGCCTTGGTTTTGTCGACGGCGCCCCGCGTTCAAGCCGGCATCACCATCCAGTTTGACTATACTTACGACACCGGCGGCTTCTTTACCTCCAACCCGCAGGCCGCCACGTTGCTCAATGACGCCGCACAGTTCCTCAGTTCCCACCTGACGGACAGCCTGACGGCCATTAACCCATCCGCGCAATCCGTCACGGACCACATCACCGACACCTGGACGACGTTCGACACTTTTAATCCTTCCGACCCCAACAACGCCGCGGCGAACATCACGATCACGGACCTGAACGTTCCCGCAAACACGCTCATTATTTATGTGGGTGGCGCAACTTCGCTGCCCGGCAATGAATTGGGCTTCGCCGGTCCGGGCGGATGGCAGGGCAGCGGCTCGCAGGCCTGGATTGATATATTGCATGGACGCGGGCAGGCCGGCGCATTGGCCGGCACGCCGACGGACTTCGGCCCGTGGGGGGGCGCCATCGCCTTCAGCAGCACCGCGACGTGGTATTTCGACAGCGACCCTTCGACCAACGACGTGCCCGGCGGGAAGAATGATTTTTATTCCGTCGCACTGCATGAACTGGGCCACGTGCTCGGCATTGGCACGGCGCAATCCTGGGATGCGCTGATCTCGGGCGGCAATTTCACCGGCGCGCATGCGGAGGCCCTCAACGGCGGCAGCCCCGTGGCGCTTTCGCCCGATCTCGGCCACTGGGCCGAAGGCACGACCAGCACGGTCTTTCTTGGCAACACCACGCAAGAAGTGGCCATGGACCCCACGCTGACCGTCGGCACGCGCAAGTACTTTACCACACTCGACGAGGCCGGACTGCAGGATGTCGGCTGGGCGGTGGTGCCCGAGCCGGCGGCATGGCCGTGGCTGGCCACCGGCGTGGCAGTGAGTGTGCGTGCCTGGCGGCGGAAACGCCCGGACTTAGAGCGCGATGAGCGCGCCCTCGCGCGTTCCGTATAAAAAGGCTTCGGCGGGCGTGTCGCTTATTGCGGCGAGAGCCCGCGCATAGATTTCAACCTGCGGGCCGTAGCGCTGGCGCAACTCGCCGGCCGCATCGCGGCCAGTGCGGTCGGTTTTCCAGTCCACCACCAGCCACCGGGAATTTTTGCCGTCCCACACGGCGAGGTCCACGCAGCCGTCAAAGGCGCGCACGCCGCCGGGCTCGGTCCACAAAAACGGCGCTTCAGTACAAAATTCCAAATCCGGCGCAGCCAGCCGCTCCGCCAGGGCCGAGTGCCGGAGCAAGGCGATTTCCGCATCGGCGCGTTCTGGCTCGGGCGCGGTGGCAATGCGCGCATGCCAAAATTCCTCCCACGCCGCACGACCGCGCGACCACGGAGTGTCCTCCATCAACTCATGCCACCAGTTGCCGTAGGCGACGGCGGCGGTGGGCGCGGGCTGCTCTTCGGGATAGTCGGGCGGCGCGGCCAAATCCGGCTCATCGCGCTGCGGCCCGTCCGTGTGGCGGGCGAGCGTGCTGGGGCGCACCCGACGGGTGAAAGCTGTCGTTTGCGGCAAGGCCGCGGCAAAAAATCCCTCCGGCCACTCCGGCTGCGGCCAGCGAATGGATTCCGGAGCGGATACGGTCGGTCGGTTGGGGGATTTTTTGCCGGAATTTTTTTCGCCGGGCGCGGCCAGATTTTTCCACGTGGCCCGTGCGGGGCCGTCCTCAACCATGCCCATAAGCGCCGCGAGGGATTTTGCGCTCGTCTTTTCGCCGAGGGATTCCGCATCCAACAGGATCAGCGTGTGCCGCGGGCGGGTCGCGGCGACGTACAGCAGGCGCTCGAACTCGGCGCGGCGCGCAAGCGCGAGGGCATTTTCGCCGTCATTTTCCAAGGCGGCATGAACGCCGTCGTAAAAAACCCTGGGTAGCTGATCGGGCGCGGCGGGCCGCCAGCAGGGATACTCCGGCGCGGGGAAGCGGGGCTCGAGAAAAAGCCCGAATTGGATGACCGCCTGCCATTCGAGGCCCTTGGCCTTGTGGTTGGTCAGCAACTGCACCACGCCAAGCCGGGCGGCATCTTCGACGGCTTCCGCCGGGCCGCGCCGCAGCGCGCGCGCAAAGGCCGCCAGAGTTTCTCCGCGGGCGTCGGCCAGCGTGGCTTGGTCGAGCAGCGTTTCGAGCGCCTCCGGGTCGGACGGCGCGGGCAGGGCCGCGAGCCGCTCGCGCAAACGCACCGCCTGCGCGGCGAGCACCGCCGCGTCGCGCAAGGGCTGTTCCGCAACCTCGCGCGCCAACGCAGCCAGCAAGGCCAGGGCGGCGCCGAGGTCGTTCGACAGAGGCGCGCCGGTGCGCCAGTGATAAAGTGCGTCGTCGGAAACGCCAAAAATTTCGCGCAGCACGCCGATTGTTTCGAAAATATCCCCCGGATCGGCCAGCACGCCGAGCAAGGCGCCGAGCCACGCGCGCGCCGGGTCGGCGCCGGGAGTGCGGTCGCTCGAGTGCAGTTGGGCGTCGAGCCTGGCCGATTGCAGTTCGAGGGCAACGGCTTCAAGCCAGTCGCGCCGAGGCGCGAGGATGGCCACGTGCTCCCAGCCGCTGGCGCCCACGCCGGCATAACCCACTTGGGACAGCCATTGAGCCAGCGCACGAGCCTCGGCCGCAATCATCTCGGCAACCTTCGGCTTCGCCGGAAAATCGGCGGGCCGGGTCACCGGCAACCGCCACACTCGGCCCCGGCCGGCATCCGGACGCGCCCGCAATTCCACAAAGCCCACCTGGCCCCGGGCGCGGCTCAAAATTTCCGCGAATCGTTCGTTGACGTGATGAACCACCGCTTCGTCGCAACGGTGGGTGACGGAAAACGTCAGCGCTTCGGCAGCGTGCGCGCGCTGCAATTTTTCGTGCAAATCCAGATACAGCTTCACGTCGGCGCGGGTGTAAATGGATTGTTGCGGGTCGCCGACCATCGAGAAACGCCCCGGCGCCGGCGGCGGTTCCGCGCCCTCCGTCCACAAGCCGGTTGCCCCGGGCGGCTGGGCGACGCCGAGCAGCACCGCGAATTGCGCGGGGTCGGTGTCCTGGGCCTCGTCCAGGATGACGGAGTAGCCCTGCGCGCGAATCGCGGCGCCGGCCGCCGGGTCGCGGAGCAGCCGGAGCGCGGCGCGCGCCAAATCGTCGTAGCCCAGCGTGCCGCGCGAAAGTTTCGCGAGCGCAAACGCCTCCGCCAAGCCCGCGGCGGCATGGGCGGCGGCGGCGGCCAGCCATTCGCGCAAGGGTTGAAAGGCTTGATTCCACCGCGCCTTGAATTCCTCCCCGCCGCCGGAAACCTCGGGCACGCCCAGCGCCCGCGCGGAAGCGCCCGCCTCGCGCCAGCGCCGCAACCGTTCGCGGGAAATTTCCAGGTTGCGCAGCACCCGGCCGTCCTTGCGCTTCGGCGCGAAATCCAGCACCGCGGAAAAATCAAGTTGCGGGAACGGGCCAGGCGCAGGCGGCGGCGGCGAACCCGCGGGCCACTTCCAAACCAGCGGCCAAATGACGTCCGCGGCGCCGTAACGCCGCCAGTTTGCGCGCGCGGCAACCGGCAAAAAACTCGCGGTGTCGGCGGTGTCGCGTTGAAAGGCAAGCCGCGGCGCGGTGTCCTCCGGCTCGATGGCCAAACGCGCGGACAGTCCCGCGAGCGGGCCGAAGCGGCGCAACAGCTCGAGACAAAAGCTGTGGATGGTGCCGAAATAAGCCTCGTTGAAATAACCGAAGACCGCCGGCGGCAGCGCGGCCTTGACGATTTCCGCGCGCGCGCGATTGCGTAATTCCTCGGCCGCCTTGCGCGTGTAGGTGGCGACGACCAGGCGCGGCAGACGCGGCTCCCGGCCTTCCGCCCGCGCGCCGGCGTCACCGCGCGCGATTTGCGCGACGCGCCGTGAAATCGCCGTGGTCTTGCCCACGCCCGCGGGCGCGATGACCGAGAAATTTTTCTCCGTCTCACGGTCGAAGCGCTCGCGCGCCAATTGGTCGGCGCTCATTCCATGGCCTCCCCGTGGGTGCGCCGCCATTTGCGCCGCAAAATTTCGACCGGCACGGGCAGCGTGGCGCCGGGATAGTTGCTGGCGCGCGCGTGCGGGTTCTCCAGATCGCAACGCTCGCCCCACTGGGCGCGTTCGGCAAAATCCGCGAGCAACCGCCAGAGCGGCGCGAGTTCGGGCGCATCGAGTTGCGCGCTCTCCAACTGGGCGGCGGCGTCGGCGTCGGCATTGAGCAGCGTGAGCGCGACGGTCTCCGCGCCGAGCGCGAGCAGGGCGCGGGCATAAAGCGCCAGTTGCAAACCATCCCCTTGGGCGAGGCGCGACAACGAAAGCGGCTGATCGGCGCCGGATTTGAAATCGAACAGCCACGCCGGCGCGCCATCCAACTTTGCCCAAGCCGCCGGCCGCGGAACCAACACCCAATCCAGCTTTCCCCGCAGCGGAACCGGTGATGCGAAACCCGGCAGCGCAACCCGCAAATGTCCGGGCAGGGAAATTTCCGCGAACGCGTGCGGCCAATCGGCGAGGCCGGCCAGCTCCGCCACCCAGCGCTCGGCCAGGCGCACGGCCTCGGCGTGAGTATCGAGCCACGCTTCGGGCAGCGGCCGCCCCGCAGCGCTGAAAGCCGCCGCGGCGGCGGCGCGCAATTTTTCCGCCGTGTCGTTCGAGAATTTTTTCCACGCCGCCAACGCCGGCAATGGGCAGGATTCCGGCGTGTTGGCCGGCACGGGCTTCACGCATTCATGGGCCCAAATGCCCCGCGCCAGCCGCGCCGCATCCTCCTCCGCCGGCCGCCAGCGGGGCTCGGCGCGCAGCAGGTATTTAAACCACGACGCGCCCGGCTGCGCGAGCGCGTGTTCCCAGGCTTTGCACGAAAGGCGCAAAGGCGCCGCGGGCGGGGCGCGCAGGCAAAAAGAAAATTCGTCGAACGGCACACTTTCATCCCGACGGAGGCGGAAAGCCTGCGCGGCTTTTGCGGAAGCAGGCGCGGCGCGGCTTTCGGCGGCCAGCGGCGTCGAATAATTTTGGTCCAGCCACGGCCGCACCTCCTCCCGGCGACGGCGGCTGGAATCCGCGAGAGCCCGCCAGTCTTCCTCCGCAGGCAAGCGTCCGAGCATGGCGCGCGCAACCGCCCAGAAATATTCCGAAATGCGGGCGGGCCGCCCATCGACGGGGTCGGCCCGGCGCGCAGTCAGGGCGAGGCCGCGCGCCGGCAATCCCAGCAGGCGCGCAAAGTTGGCGCGGTCGAGCCGGCGGGCCTGCGCCACGGTCAAAAGCAAACCGCGTCCCGGCGCGACCGTCCAATGCCCTTCGCCGTGCGGACCCTGGCGCAGGGTGTCGCGGTTAAGTTTTTCCGCCCACGCGTCGTCGAGCAGCGGCGAATCGCGGCGGTCGGCAGGCCACTCGCCATGCTGCAAGCCGCCGAGCACCAGATGTGTCCAGGTCTGCGCGGCGGCGCCGGCGGCATCCACGATTTGCAGACGTGCCCACGGCTCGCGGCCCAGCGCCGCACGCGTGCGTCCCGGCACGCGAGTGACCGCGCGCACCCAGCGCAGCACGGCTGCTCGCGGAACCTTGGCCGCGAGTTTCCCCGGCCCATCCTGGGCGCGCTGCGCCAGGGCTTCCGGTTCGGCGGGCCAATGGAGTTTCGCGGAAACCGCGAGCGTTTTTTCCAAAAATTCCTCCCACCTCGCGGACTCCGGCAGCCGCGGCCAGTCGCGAAGAAACGCGCGCGCCTCGAGCGATTCAACCGCCGCGGCTTCGAGCCACGCAGCGGCGGGCGCCGGGTCGTCGGTCAGAAGCGCCTGCGCGGCTTCGCGCAAAGACCGCTCGATGGCGGCGGCGCTTTTTTCTTCGAGCAAACGGAGCCGGCCCACGGCGCGAACCCACGCCACCACACCCGCCAGCCGGCCGTCTTCCTGCCAATCGAGCCACGCTTCAAAAAGTTGCTGCGCCGCGGTGCGCCCCGGCAGGTGGCCGGTGGCGTCGTAATGCGGGCAGCCGAGCGCGGCGAGCCGAGCGGCGATTTCGCGCGCGAGCGGACTGGCCGCCGAACCAACCACCACGCCGACCCGGGCGTCGTTGTCTTCGCACAAAAAGGCCAGCGCCTGGGCCACGGCCAAATCGGCCTCGGCCTGCAAATTATCCGCCAGCCACACAATCGGCGGCGGCGGCTTTGCCCGGGAAAATTTTGCGGATGCCGCCGGCGCGCGCACCGGCTCGGCGACTTCCATGGCCAGCGGGGCGAACGGCGCGGGCGTTTCCAGCGGCGCCTCAAGCCATTCGGCCGGTCCGGCAAAAATTTCCTCCCAGCGTCCGACCCACGCCGCGCTGGCGGCCTCGCGCTCGACGGCATTCTCCGGCGCATCGAGCACGAAATCACACGCGGAATAAGCGGCGCACGCCGTTTCGAGCAGTGTGGCCAGCGGCCAGTCGCCGGGGCCGAAACCCACCACCAATAATTTATCACCCAACCGCGGCAAAGTTTTCGCGGCGGCGGCTTCGCGCAAAATTCGGTCGGCCGCGGCGGCGGTGAGAACGCCCACCTGCGCGCGCAATTTTTCCGCGACGTGCGCCAATTCCCGCGCGTGGGCATCGGGCAGCGCGTCGGCGTTCCAGCCCGCGTTTTCAAGGGCATCGAGCCATTCCTGAAACGGCGCGGCATCGGCGGCATACGCGCGCGCCAGCGGGTTGTTGGGCAAATTTGCGGCGGCCAGTTCGAGCAACAAATGCAAATCCTCGCGCAAAGCGACGCGGCGGGCTAGACCAGGCAACGCGGCGAGCGCCTGGGCGCGCCAGCGGCCCGGCGTGTGCCACTCGACGCCAAACACCGGCAATCCCGCGGCCACCGCCCCGCCCTTCAAGGCCGCCAGCCAGACGGCGTTGGGCGCAAGGACGGCGCGCCTTTCCCGCCATTGCGCCCCCTCGGCGCGCAGCCACGGCTCCACCACCTCGGCCCAAGCGGCGGCCGGATGGCTGGAAACGCGCAAGCGGGAGGGCATCGCGGAAGGATGAAGCATGTCGGCAAAGGGATGAAGCAAATTTCTGATTTTCGAAAAAACCGCCGCCAACTCCCGGCGAAAGGCCCGCGCGCAGGGCCGGCGATTTTTCCCCATCATCTTGAGGGTCAAAAATTAGGGTCTTTTTGCCGCTTGCCAACCCCCGGCCAAAGCGGTTAATACAGCGCTAAATCGCGCAGCCGCGCTTGGCGGCGCGGGAATTTTTATCACCTTATTTCTACCATGGACGTTGACTCTTCCTCCAAATCCGGCGCCAGCTCAATGGTGCCTCTCGGCATCGGCCTGCTCGGCCTTCTTCTCGGCGCCATCGCGCTGTTCATGTCCCTCAGCAATAGCAGCAAGATTGCGGGACTGCCCGCGCTGAGCGACTCCGTCGCCGCCGCCGCCAAGGCTTCCTCGGATGCCAAGGCTGAGGCCGACGGGCTGGCGAGCAAGGTGGACGCCAACACCGCCGCCATCAGCGGCCTGCGCGACGCGGCGCAAACCGCCTTTAACCAAGTCAAGGACGCCATCGGCCAATTGACCACCGAAGTCGCCGCCATGAAATCGTCGGGCGGCCGCGCCGGCGGCACGGCCCGCAGCGGCGGCGCCACCGAGACCTCGACGGCCGTCGCCGGCCAGGGCGGCATTCACGTGGTGGCCTCGGGGGACAATCTCTCCAAAATCGCCACGAAATACGGCGTGACCTTGAAGGAAATCGAAGACGCCAATCCGGGCGTGGACTCCAACCACTTGCGCATCGGCCAGAAGATCACCATCCCGGCCGCGCGCGCGGGCGGCGCCCCCCGCGGCGGTTCGACCAGCACGCCAGCGCCCGCCACCAGCGCCACGCCGGCGACGGCGGTGGCCCCGTAAGCCTGCTCATGGCCGAGCCCCCGCCCCCAGCCCGGCCAACCGCGGCCGGGGAGCGTGCCACCCCACCTGCGGCGTGGATTAATTTGGGGCAGAACCAAGTGGCCGATTGCCGCGTCTTCCGCGTGCAACGGCGCCGTTTGCGCCACGCGACCGACGGGCGCGAAGGTGATTTCTACATCATCGAGGCGCCGGATTGGGCGCACGCCCTCGCCCTGACACCGCAGCGGGAAATTGTCCTCGTGCGCCAATGGCGTTTCGGCGTGGAGAAACTTTCCTGGGAGCCGCCGGGCGGCGTGCTGGACCGCGGCGAAGACATCGTCGCCGCCGCGCAACGCGAGCTGCTGGAAGAGACCGGCCACGCCGGGTCCGCCGCGCGGCTCCTCGCCTCGGCCGCGCCCAACCCGGCCATCCAGAACAATTACGTGCATTTCGTGCTGGTGGAGAATTGCGTGCCGGTGGCCGGCACCGATTTCGACACGCACGAAGAACTGGAGACCGGCATTTTTCCGCTGAGCGAAGTGAAGCAAATGATTCAGCGCGGCGAGATTTTCCACAGCCTGTCATTGAACGCGCTGCAATTTCTGTTTAGCGAACTGGAAAAAAATCCGCGCTGAAGCCGCCGACCCGCTTTTCTTATTCCCGAATTTTCATGAAACGACTCAAACTCCCGCACATCGCCCACGAACCCGCCGCCGTCCTGGTGGTCGGCTCCGTCGCATATGACGACATCATCACGCCGCGCGCCAGCGGCGAGCGCATCCTCGGCGGTTCGGCCAGCTATGCGGCGCTCGCGGCGAGCTATTTTGCGCCGACGCGGCTGGTCGGGGTGGTGGGCCATGACTTTGCGCCGCACGACCTCGCGCGTCTCAAGGCCCGCGACATTGACCTCGAAGGGCTGCAAGTGGACAAAACCGGGCCGACTTTCCACTGGAAGGGCCGCTATCACGAAAATTTCAACCGGCGCGACACGCTGGAAATTCACCTGAATGTCTTTGAGCGCTTTCGCCCGCACCTGCCGGAATCGTACCGGAAGTCGGAGTATGCGCTGCTGGGCAACATCCATCCGGGGCTGCAACGGCACGTGCGCGGCGCGCTCGGGCAAAATGTCTTCGCCGCGGCCGACACGATTGACTTGTGGATCAAGACCACGCACGGCGAATTGCTGGAGCTGCTCAAGTCGCTCGACCTCTTTGTCATCAATGACACGGAAGCGGAAATTCTGACCGAGGAATCGAACCTCATCCGCGCCGGCCACGCCCTGCGCGCGAAAGGCCCGCGCATCGTCATCATCAAAAAGGGCGAACACGGCGCGTATCTGTTTCATCCCGACGGGTTGTTCGCGTTGCCGGCCTATCCGGTCGTTGAATTGCACGATCCCACCGGCGCGGGCGACTCGTTTGCCGGGGCCTTGCTCGGCGCGCTAGCCGTGCAAACGGGCGCGGACAAACCGCCCCGGCCTACTTTCGCGCAAATCAAGGAAGCGATGGTCTTCGCCACCGTTGTCGCCAGCCTGACCGTCGAGGCGTTCTCATGCGACCGGCTGGAATCCGCCGGAGTCGCCGAAATCCAGAAACGCGCGAGCGCCCTGCGGACGATGGTCACGCTGGGATAAAAAATCAGGAAGACTGGAAGCAGGAGACAGAAATCAGCCAGCCGGATGCCTGGTTGGCCAACGAGGCATTCAGCAAGCGATTTTTCTCCTGACTCCTGACTCCGGTCTCCTGTATGCTGCCTCCTTTGCCATGTCCTATTCCGCCCTCATTGAGACCTTGGGCCGGCAGGCGCGGGCGGCTTCGCTCGTGCTGGCCACGGCCCCCGCGTCGCAAAAGAACGCCGCGCTGACGCGCCTCGCGGCGTTGCTGGGCGAGCGCGCGCCCGCGATTCTCGCGGCGAACGCGCGCGACGTGGCCGCGGCGCAGGCGGCGAGACTGGCAAAGCCGATGGTCGAACGCCTCGTGCTCGATGCCAAGCGGCTCGACAAGCTGGCCGAGGGCGTGCGGCAAGTCGCCGCGCTGCCCGACCCGGTGGGCGAGGAGTTGGAACGCATCAAACGCCCCAACGGCCTGGACATCCGCAAGGTCAGCGTGCCCATCGGCGTCATCGCCATCATTTACGAATCGCGCCCCAATGTGACGATTGACTGCGCCGGGCTGTGTTTGAAATCGGGCAACGCCTGCATCCTGCGCGGCGGCAAGGAGGCCTTTGAGACGAACACTGCGCTCGCGGCCCTGTGCGGCGAGGCGCTGGCGGAGACCGGCCTGCCCGCGCACGCCGTGCAGCTCGTGCCGACGCCCGACCGCGCGGCGCTCGAGCCGCTGCTCAAGCTCGACCAATACATCCACTGCGTCATTCCCCGCGGCGGCGAGGCGCTGATTCGCCACGTCGCCGAGCACGCCACGGTGCCCGTCATCAAGCACTTCAAGGGTGTGTGCACCATTTACGTGGACAAGGCCGCGGATGCCGCGCTGGCGGAAAAAATCGTCCTCAACGCGAAAGTGTAGCGTCCCGGCGTGTGCAATGCCGCAGAAAATCTTTTCGTGCACGAAGACGTTGCCGCCGCGCTGCTGCCCAAGCTCGCGCACGCGCTGGCCAAGCACGGCGTCGAACTGCGCGCCGACGCGCACGCGCTTGCGCTGCTGCAAAAAGAAAAGGGGCTCCGGCTCGTGCCCGCGGGCGGCGCGGATTTTTCCACCGAATACCTCGACTTGATTCTCGCCGTGAAAATCGTGCCCGACCTGGACGGCGCGATTGCGGACATCAACCGCTACGGCTCGGGCCACTCCGACGCCATCGTCACCCGCGACGAGGCCGCGGCGAAAAAATTTCTCGCCGGCGTGGATTCGGCGACGGTGTACTGGAACGCCTCGACGCGCTTCACCGACGGCTTCGAGTTCGGCCTCGGCGCCGAAATCGGCATCTCGACCGACCGCCTGCACGCCCGCGGCCCCATGGGCCTGCGCGAACTGTGCACCTACAAGTACGTCATTTACGGCGACGGCCAGGTGCGGGAGTAGCGCATTTCGGGCCCGCCGGGTTACCGGGCGAAGCCGGCTTGGGGTGCGGAGGACGGTCTGACGGCGACTCGGGAGGGGCGCCGTGCACGTAAGTCTGCCAGGCGAGGGGAACCGCTGTGCCCGTGGCCAGCGTCAGCCGATCCGCGGCCTGATTCAACAATTCCCGGGCGGCGCGCAATTCGAGATAGGTTTCTGGCCGGCCACCCGTCGCGGCAAAATGCTCGGCGCGGTCGAGCGAGTCCAGCGCATAGCGCAAAAAAGCCAGCGCAGCCTCGTCCGCCACCCGTTCAAATGATGGATTGGTCTTGCTCATTGGCGGGTTTGCTTCGGTTTGGCGGCCGCAGCCTCCCATATCGCCAGCTGCCTTTCCACGGCCAGGCGAACGATCTGGGCGGGGCGGGTTTGCAGGCGGCTGGCAACCTCGCTCAGCCGCTCCCTCGTCTTCAGGCTGAAGCGGCAGGAAATGGTTTTGCTGGGTGACTTGGGCCGCTTTGCCTGCATCGTAGCAAATTCGTAGTCGTTTATTATACGACTGCAACAAAAAAATTGCCCTGTGGCGCGCTTTGTCATTTGCTCGGGCCGACATGAGCCTTGGCCTACCCATTCCGGTCCGCCTGACGGTAACCGCCGACCAGCGCCTCGCTGCGATTGCCGCGCGCAATGGAACGACGAAGGCCGAGCTGATTCGCCTCGCGGTGGACAACTTTCTGCGCGAAATTGAAAATTCCGGCAGCATCGTGTTCACCAAGCGGATTGAAAATCCCAAGCCGGAGCCCATGGTGGCGGAGGAGGGCTCCAGCCCTACCGTCCGGGTCGCCCCCGGGCCTTCCCGCCGCTATAAGACTCGCCGGCGAAAATAACTCCCGAAAACGCTACAACCCCTCGTCCTCCAGAATGCGCAACAGGAATGGCGCGTCGAGGACGACGCGGAGTTTCTTAAGGTGGCGGCAGGCCTGGTGCACGCACTGCTCGTTGGAGGCGTGCGTGGTGAAGATGAGCGTGGCGGTCTGCCGCGCGCGGTCTTCGTGCTGAATCATGGTGGCGATGGAAATTTGGTGGTCGGCCAGCGCGCGGGCGACTTCGGCGAGCACGCCGGGGCGGTCCTTGACGGTGAGGCGCAGGTAATAGCGCCCGGTGATTTCCTCGAGTGACGCAATGCCGATGCCGGAGCCGAGACGCGCGTAGGTGTCGGCGTCTTCCTCGCAAATGACCGGCGCGGGCGCACCGCGCAGGGCGACCACGGCGTCCGCGATGTCGCTGATGACCGCGCTGGCGGTGGCGTCCTGCCCGGCGCCGCGGCCGACGAGGAGCGTCGAGCCGGCGACATCCGCGCTGAGGCAGATGCCGTTGAACACGCCGTCCACCGAGGCGAGCAGGTTGCGCGCAGGCAGCAGGCATGGATGCACGCGGGCAAAAACGCGGTTGTTGGAAAAATCGCGGCTGATGATGGCGAGCAGCTTGATGGTGTAGCCCAGTTCGCGCGCATACGACAAGTCGTGCGGCGTGATGTCGCGAATGCCCTGCACGAGCATCTGGCGCGGCTTGATCCAGCGGCCATGCGCAAGGTAGGCGAGGATGACGGCCTTGTGCGCGGCGTCCCAGCCGTCGACATCGAGTGACTCATCGGCCTCGGCGTAACCCAGGCGCTTGGCATCGGCCAGCACCTCGGCAAACGGGCGGCCCTCGCACGCCATGCGCGTGAGGATGTAATTGCAGGTGCCGTTCA
>DASZWY010000046.1:0-10603 GCA_035546135.1 Opitutales bacterium | reverse complement strand
CCCCGACGAGAAAAACGAATACGGCCCCTACATCGAAATCATGGCCGGCGTCTACACTGACAACCAGCCGGACTTCTCCTTCCTCATGCCGGGCGAGACCAAGACCTGGAGCCAGTATTGGTACCCCATCCAGAAAATCGGCCCCGCCCATAAGGCGAATCTCGACGCCGCCGTAAGTTTAAATATCACGGGCCGCCGCGCCCGCGTCGGCGTTTCGGTCTCGCGCGCCCTCGCGAATGCCTGCGTCACCCTGGCCACGAAAAAATCCGTCCTCGAAACTTGGGCGGCCGATCTCGCCCCGGGTGCGTCGCTGCTGGAGGAATTCGAGTTGCCCCGCGACGTGCGCGCAACCGACTTGTGCCTGACCGTCACTGAAGGCAAACGTGAAGTCATCACCTACACCCCCAAGCCCCGCGTGCGCGGGAAAGTCCCGCCGCCCGCCACCGAGCCGCCTTTGCCCAAGGATGTCCCCGGCAACGACGAGCTCTATATAACTGGCCTCCACCTCGACCAATACCGCCACGCCACCCGGATGCCCGAGCTCTATTGGCGCGAGGCCCTTCGCCGTGACCCGGGCGACAGCCGCTGCCACCTCGCGCTGGGCAAATGGCATTTCCGTCGCGGCGAGCTGGCCGAGGCCGAAACCCACTTGCGCGCCGCCATCGCCCGCCTCACCCGCCGCAATCCCAACCCCTATGACGGCGAGGCGCATTACCAGCTCGGCCTCGTCCTCCGCGCCCAAGGCCGGGACGACGACGCCTATCAGCATATATACAAGGCTACCTGGAACCATGCCTGGCAGGCCGCCGGTTACCACGCCCTTGCGGAACTCGACTGCTGCCGCCGCGATTGGCCGACCGCCCTCGACCACCTCGACCGCGCCCTTCGCGCCAACGCTGATAATCTCCGCGCCCGCGACCTCCGCGTACTCGTGCTCCGCCGGCTCGACCGCTCCGACGACGCCCATGTCGTTCTGCGCGAGACGCACGCCCTCGACCCCCTCGACTGGTGGGCACGCGACCTCGCCGGCCAGCCGCTGGCTTGTGATACCCAAGTCTGCCTCGACCTCGCGCTCGATTACTGGCGCGCCGGATTTCTCGATGAAGCCGTCGCGGTGTTGAATGCCGCCGCGCCCGAGCCGCATTCCGGCACCGCGCCGCTCGTGCAGTATTACCTCGGCTGGCTGCACGCCCAGCGCGGCGACCCGGCCGCCGCGAAAAAACATTACGCCGCCGCCGCAAAGGCCTCGCCCGATTATTGCTTCCCCTGCCGTCTCGAGGAAATCGCCCTCCTCGAAGCCGCCATCGCCGCCAACCCGCGCGATGCCCGCGCGCCGTATTACCTCGGCAATCTTTTCTATGACCGCCGCCGCTACGCCGAGGCCATCCGCCTCTGGGAAAAATCGGCCAAGCTCGACCCCGGATATTCCGTCGTCTGGCGCAATCTCGGCATCGGCTACTTTAATATCCTGCGCCAGCCGACCCAGGCCCTCGCCGCCTACGACCGCGCCTTCCGCGCCGCGCCCGGTGACGCCCGCGTGTTCTACGAGCGCGATCAATTGTGGAAACGCGTCGCCTGCGCCCCTGCGACGCGCCTAAGTGAACTCATCGCGCATGAAAAACTCGTCGCCCAGCGCGACGACCTCATCGTCGAACTCTGCGCTTTATATAACCAAACCGGCCAGCCTGCCGAAGCGCAACGCCGCGTCGCCGCCCGCGTTTTCCAGCCGTGGGAGGGTGGGGAAGGGCAGGCGCTCGGCCAGCACGTGCGCGCGCATCTGCTGCTGGGCCGTGCCGCCCTCGCTCAGGGAGACGCCGCCGCCGCCAAAAAACATTTTGCCGCCGCGCTCGTCGCCCCGCCCAATCTCGGCGAGGCCAAGCATCTCCTCGCCAACCAGAGCGACATCCATTTCTGGCTCGGTGAAGCCGCCGCCGCGCTGGGCGACCGCGCCGCCGCGCAAAAACACTGGCGCGACTCCGCCAGTTTTCGCGGCGATTTTCAGGAAATGAGCGTGCGCGTGTTTTCTGAAATGACCTATTTTTCCGCCCGTTCGCTCGAACGCCTGGGCCGCCGCGCCGCCGCCGCCAAACTCTTGCGCCAGCTGCTCGCCTACGCGAAACGTCTCGCCAAAACTCCGGCAAAGATAGACTATTTCGCGACCTCACTCCCCACCATGCTTGTGTTTGAGGATGATTTGGCGAAACGCCAGCGCATCACTGCGCTCTTTCTCCAGGCGCAGGCCCACCTCGGCCTTGGCCGCGCCGCTGAAGCCAAAAGACTTCTCCGCCAAGTCCTGCGTCTCGACCCCAACCATGCTCTCGCCGCGGACCTGTGCTCCGGCCTCGCTTAACGCCAATTTTTTACCCCATTCATGATTACCCCCGTTACCCCCGCCAGTTCGAAATCCACGGCCGACTATAATCTCGGCTACATCACACTCATCTCCTTTGTCGCGGCGATGGGCGGCCTGCTCTTCGGCTACGACTGGGTCGTCATTGGCGGCGCGAAGCCGTTCTTCGAGCCGTTTTTCCACATCCAGGACAACGCCGCCGCCTCGGGTTGGGCCAACAGTTGCGCGCTCATTGGCTGCCTCATCGGCGCGTTGGTCGCCGGCGCGTTGAGCGACCGCTTTGGCCGCAAGCGTCTGCTGGTTCTGTCGGCGGCGCTCTTCGTCATCACCTCCCTCGGCAATGCGCTGGCGGCCAACTTTGCGGTCTTCATCGCCTGGCGCATCCTCGGCGGCGTCGCCATCGGCCTGGCCTCGAATCTTTCCCCGATGTACATCGCCGAAATCGCGCCGGCGCGGATGCGCGGCCGGCTCGTTTCCATCAACCAGCTCACCATCGTCATTGGCGTGCTCGCCGCGCAAATCATCAATTGGGCGCTCGGCAAAAATCTTCCGGAGCACGCCACCGCCGATTTCATCCGCGATTCCTGGTATGGGCAGACGTGCTGGCGCTGGATGTTCGCGCTCACCGCCGTGCCTTCGCTGCTGTTTTTTCTGGGGATGTTTTTTGTGCCGGAAAGCCCGCGCTGGCTCATCCGCCAGGAATTGTTCGCCCGCGCCCGCGCCATTCTGGCCAAAATCGGCGGGGCCGCCTACGCCGACGCCGAGGTGGCGGACGTGCGCGCCACGCTCGTTGACGAGCAGGCCAGCCAGGTGCGCTTCTATGAATTGCTGGAACCCCGCCTGCGCAAGGTGCTCGTGCTGGGCATTGGGCTCGCGGTGTTCCAGCAATGGTGCGGCATCAACGTCATCTTCAATTACGCCGAGGAAATCTTCAAGGCCGCCGGCTACGATATTTCCTCCGTGCTCAAAAACATCGCCTGGACCGGCTCGGTCAACCTGGCCTTTACCTTTGTCGCCCTCGGCGTGGTGGACAAAATCGGCCGCCGCCCGTTGATGCTGTTGGGCGCCGGCGGCCTCGCCGTCATTTATTCCCTCCTCGGCTTTTGTTACTACAGCAGTGTGCAGGGCCTGCCGGTGCTCCTGCTCGTGCTGGCCGCCATCGCCTGCTACGCCATGTCGCTCGCGCCGGTCACCTGGGTCGTTATCTCGGAAATTTTTCCCAACCGCATCCGCGGCGCCGCCATGTCCGTCGGCGTGGCGTCATTGTGGGCCGCGTGCTTCGTCCTGACTTTTTCCTTTCCTCTGCTCAACGCCTCCTTGGGCGCCGCCGGCACGTTCCTCCTCTACGCCGTTATCTGCGTCCTCGGCTTCTTCTTCATCTATTTCCGCCTGCCCGAGACGAAGCACAAGACCCTTGAGCAACTCGAGCACGATTTGTCGGATTAAGGGAAACTTCGCCGGGGCCGCGCTGGTCTAACGGCTTTTGGGATTGAAAGACCCGGGCCTTTGCGTTGCCTTGATTTTTTCACCCACCGCATGGACGCCTCCTCGTCACGACTCGGCGATTTTTCCCGCCTGCGCCCTGAGGTCCGCTGGGCCGCCTGGCTGGCTCTGGGGCTGGCCGCGCTCGTCATCGGCGATCAGCAACATTACTGGAGCACTCGCGAGGACTTCAGCTTCGGCTACCTCGTGCCCGTGTTTGTGGCCTATGTGCTGCATGACCGCTGGCCGCTCCTCAAGGCCATCCTCCTGGGCGACCCGGCCGCGGCCGCGCCGCCCGCCGAAAGCACCCGCGCCGGCGCCCTCAATTTTTTTGCTGGACTCGTCGTCGCCGGCAGTTTGCTGATGTTTTTGTTCGGCGGCTTTCTTCGCGCCGTCACCGGGCCGGACACCGACTCCGCCTCGGCGCTCGTGCTCGGCTTCGGCGGCTTCATGCTCTCGATGGCCTTTCTCGTCTCGCAGCAGGATGCCCAAGGCCATGCCATCACTTTGCCCAAGCGCCAGCGTGTCGTCGCGCTGCTCGTTTTCCCCGCGCTGGCCTGGGTCGTCTCCGCGCCGATGCTGCTCGTGTTTGAAACCCGCGTAAAGCCTGTGCTGCTCGAATGGGTCGTGCGCATCGTCTCGGGCATCTTTGACATGCTGGCCTTCGACATCCGCCGCGAAGGCAGCGTGCTCGTGCTCCCGCGCGGCGAAGTCGGCGTGGCCGACGCCTGCTCGGGCATCCGCTCGCTCACCGCCTGCCTCTTCGCGGGCTCGTTTCTCTCCGCGGTCTTTCTCGACAAGCTCTGGAAAAAAATCGCGCTGCTCGCGCTTTCCGCCGTGCTCGCCTTCGGCATGAACATCGTCCGCAGCCTCTTTCTCACCAGCTGGGCCTACGCACACAATTCCGCCGCGATTGACGCCGACTTCTGGGGCAATCCGGAATTCATTCCCCAACTCGACGCCGCCGGCCACCCGGTGCTCGACGCCGCCGGCCTGCCGGCCAATTTGAAAAACCCCGCCTTCCACTTCATCACCGTCCACGATTTCGCCGGCTACCTTGTGCTGGGTTTGACTTTGGCTGGCTTGCTCCTCCTAATTCCCCTCCTGAATTACAAAATCAAGCTGCCGGATGACGAGCCGTCGGAGGCCGTTGTGGCAACCGCGGTTAAAGCGCCCAAAAACTGAAGATTACTCCACGAATGCGCACGAATTTCTTGTTAAATTCTTCATTTGGATCCGTTCGTGGATAAAATCTTGCTTTGCGCTCTTCGCTCCTTCGCGGTGAATTAGTTTTTGCTCATGAAAATCCTGATGATTTCCTCCGAGGTCGCGCCGTTTGCCAAAACCGGCGGCCTCGGCGATGTGGTGGGCGCGTTGTCGAAGGAACTCGCCGCCGCCGGCCACGACGTGCGCGTGGTCTGCCCGCTCTACGGCCTGCTCAAGCCCGGCCCGGCGTGGACGGCCTTTCCTGGCGTGGTCAGCGTCCACCTGGGCTACGGCCGCGAGGATTTCTGTCGCATTTGGCGCGCGCCGCTTCCCGGCTCCAATGCCGAGGTCGATTTCATCGAGTTCAACCGCTACTTCGGCCGCCCGGGCATCTACGGCGAAAACGGCGGCGGCTACACCGACAATCCCGAACGTTTTGTTTTCCTCACCCGCGCCGCACTCGAATGGTGCCTGGCCAGCCAGTGGATCCCCGACATCGTCCACGCGCATGACTGGCCCGCCGCGCTCGCGCCGGTTTATCTCAATACCATTGACCGCCCCGGGCCGCTCGGCAAGGCCGCCAGCCTCTTCACTATTCACAACCTCGAGCACCAAGGCTACAGCCCCAAGGGCATTCTCGATTTCGCCGGCCTGCCCGGCTGGCTCTTCACGCCCGACAATCTCGAGAGCTTCGGCCAGGTGAACTTCATGAAGGGCGGCCTGTATCACGCCACCAAAATCACCACCGTCTCGCGCCACTACGCGCAGGAAATCCAGGGCCCGGCGGGCGGGTGCGGCCTGCACGACTTGCTGCGCTTTCGCGCCGCCGACCTCATCGGCGTCACCAACGGCATCGACACCACCGAGTGGAACCCCGCGACCGACCCGCATTTGCCCGCGCGTTTCAGCACCATTGACCTTTCCGGCAAGGTCGCCTGCAAGACGGCGCTGCAACAGCGCTTTGGTCTGCAGCAGCATCCCGCGACGCCCCTGTTCGCGGCCATCGCGCGGCTTTATTCGCAAAAAGGCCTCGATTTGCTCGCCGCCATCCTCCCCGACTTGATGAAGGAAATGGACGCGCAATTCGTCATCCTTGGCGCGGGCGACCCGGGCCTCGCGGAAGCCTTCCGCGGCCTCGCGCGCCACTATGCCGGGCGCGTCAGCACTTTTATCGGCTTCGACGAAAGCCTCGCGCATCTCGTCGAGGCCGGCGCGGACTTTTTCGTCATGCCCAGCCGCTTCGAGCCTTGCGGCCTCAACCAGATGTATTCGCAGGCGTATGGCACGGTGCCCATTGTGCGCGCCACCGGCGGCCTCGTCGACACTGTCGAGCCCTACCAGGAAGGCAAAGGCCTTGGCACCGGCTTTTTATTCCAGGAGCCGTCGGCCCGCGCGCTCCAGCAAGCCATCGAGCGCGCCTACGAAACCTACACCGACCGCCCCGGGGATATTCTCGCCCTGCGCCTCAACGGCATGAAGCGCGATTTCTCCTGGAGCGTCAGCGTCCGCCAATACGTGAAAATCTACGAATGGGCCCTCGCCACCCGCCGGGGATTGTAGGAATTCGGGTCGGGGAGGGGATAGATAGGCGTTGCCCTCGGGACCAATTTCCGGCACAATGATGCCGCTCAAAGAACGCCAGCAAGATAAGGGAACGCGGTAAAAAATCACCCCGCCGCGTCTTTGCAGGTTATGTTTTTTCCGCTTTGCACCACCCCGGCGGTCCGGCCCCGATGGTTATTTTGGCCGCAATTTAAGACGCTCCTCGGTTTGGGAGTGTTCGTTCTCGTGGCTTGCCCGGCGTTGGCGAACAACCCCGGCGGTTTCACCACCCTTGTGACCACCCCGGTCACCACCGGCACGGATTCGTTCAAAGGCCACACCGACCATTTTCTCGACAACGGCATCCTGCACGTCGAAGTCGCCTCGAACGGCAACGTCGAGTCCATCAAATATCTCAAGCCCGGCAATTCCGGCACCCCCTTGGCCAACGGCACGGAAATGGTCAGCCAAACCGGCGTCAGCACCGGCGGCTTCGGCAACCACTACTACATCTATTATTATTTTTATCCCGACGGCAGCCAGGACAGCGCCTACCTCGGCACCACTGCGACTTCCGCCCGCGCCGACCTGGCTTACAAGCGCACTTATAATTCCACCACCAATCTGGTCGCCGCCGATTTTGAAATTCACTATGTCCTCGGCCAGGGCGAGACCGCGCTCTACGTCTACCTGGTGGCGAACCACCCGGCGTCCTACCCCGAATGCGACCTCGCCTTCATCCAGATGATCTGGCCCGCGGCGCACGATTCGGTGAACTTTCTCTGCGAAAAAAGCTACATCGACACGGTCAAGACCGGCCTGAGTCTCAATGGCACGCAGCTCAACCGCATCTCACTCGAGCCGACGTTTTCCGATGTCACCAACTCGGTCAACGTCAGCGGGCTGCCCAAGGAAATTTTCCAGGCCACCACCGGCTTTTTCAACGGCCAGCTTTACGGCAAATATTCCTATACGTTCGACTACGCCAAACTTGGCGCCTGGGGCCGTGCCAGCGACGTCAATCACGTCGGCGAATGGATCCTCAACGCCAGCGCCGAATACATGAACAACGGGCCGACCATGTGCGAATACAGCCACGGCGAGGGCCTCATGTATAACAACATCGTCAGCAACCATTACGACAACGTCGGCATCACCATCGCGGCCAACGCCACCTGGAACAAGGTCTTCGGCCCTTGGGCGCTCTATTTCAACAGCCAGTCCACCGGCGACCTCGCCTGGGCCGACGCCAAAAATCAGGCCGCTGCGGAAAAATCCGCATGGCCCTACACTTGGCTTGCCACGGGCGGTTACGCCTCCGCCGCCCAGCGCGCTACCGTTACCGGCCATCTGATCATCAACGACACCATGCGCCCCGGCTCCACCGCCGCCGACGCGTGGGTCGGCCTTGCCGCGCCGGAATCCGCCACGGAAAACGCGCCCGACAACTGGCAGTTCCAGTCCGACCGTTACCAATACTGGGTGCAGGCCGACGCCAATGGCAATTTCACCATACCGGATGTGTGTGTGACCGACACTTACGGCCAGCCCGCCAATTACACGCTCTACGCTTACAGTGCCGGCACCAGCAACACCACCGGCTCCATTGGCGAATTTGCCCAGAATCTCGGCAGCGTCCTCACCGCGAACACCACCACTAACCTCGGCAACCTCACCTGGAACGTCCCGCACCCGGGCGCGACCCTCGTCTGGGATATCGGCGTCCCCGACCGCACCGCCGCCGAATTCCGCCACGGCGACGAATACGCCAAACCCAACCTCTGGGCCAACTTCACCAACGAATTCACCAACCCGCTTGAATACAACGTCGCCGACAACAATTGGGCCACCGCGCTCAATTATGTGCACTCGGTGGACAACGTCGGCGCTGCGCCGTGGAAATGGCACCTCAATTTCAATCTCACCACAGTCGTCACCGGCAATTACTGGCTCAACATCGCCTATGCCGCGCCCAGTTCGATTCAAGTCATCCACGTCAACGACGACTCGACCACCTTCACCAGCTTCACCCCCGCCAATGCCGACCCCGGCGCGACGACCTACATCCGCCAGGGCATCCACAGCAAATACTCCGTCGCGCACATCGCCATTCCTTCGAGCAAGCTCCATGTCGGCGCCAACACCATCACGCTCGACCACGAGGTCCACAGCACCCACGCCACCGCCTGCTTCATGTATGACTATATTGATTTCGAGGCGCCCGCCATCGCGCCCGGCCCGCCGTCCTCCGGCCGCAACCTCACCTGGAGCAACGCGCCGCCTTCCAGCACTTGGGACAATGGCTCAACCAACAGCTTTCTCGTCAACAGCAGCGCCACCTCCTTTGGCACCGGCGATGCGGTGACTTTCGACAACACCGGCTCCAACACGTCGAACATCTCGCTCAACGGCACGCTCACGCCCAACCAGGTCAATTTCACCGGCACAAAAAATTACACCCTTGCGGGTAACGGCGCCCTCAGCGGCGCGATGGTCCTCACCAAGTCCGGCGCCGGCGTGCTCACGATTGCCCCGGCGCTTGTTTCGGTGGCGAATTGCACGATGACGGCCAACAATACGACCGTCACTGTGTCTTCCACCGCCGGGCTTTCCGCGGGCATGCTCGTCACCACCAACACCAACAATATCGTCGGCCTGCCCGACGGTGTCACCGTCGCGAGCATCACCGATGGCACTCACCTCGTCCTCTCGCAAAACGCCACCCGGGGCAACACCACGACGCTTAATTTTTCCGTGCCGATGACCTATAACGGCGGCACTGTCATCAACGGCGGCACCGTCGCCCTCGGCAGCGTCAACGCCAACGACGCCGGCCTCGGCGCCGGCCCGGTCACCCTCAACGGCGGCACGCTCTCGCTTTATAACTGGAACGGCAGCAACCTGCCCGGCTCAGGCACGTTTTCCAACAGCCTGATTATCGAAGGCAATGGCACCATTCTCGCCGCGCAGCGTCACGTCATTGCCAGCACCGTTTCCGGCGGCGGCAACCTCACGCTCAATATCCCCTATGTGCGCACGGACCTGACCGGCGACTGGTCGCAATTTTTTGGCACCCTGACCAGCGTCACTTCCAATTCCAGCATGACCGACCTGCGCTTTGCCTCCGCCAATGGCATGCCGCAAACCCTCGTCACCCTCGGCAACAATACTGAGGCCTATTTCACCGGCATCATCAGCGCCAACGGCACCACCATCAGCCTCGGCGCGCTTTCCGGCGGCGCCAACACCATCCTCAAGGGCGGCCCCACCTCCGGTCGCGTGCTCACCTGGAGCATCGGCGGGCGCGGCACCGACGCCACCTTCGCCGGCAACATCACCGAGCAGGGCTCCGGCAACCTCACCGCGCTCAACAAAGCCGGCACCGGCACCTGGACCCTCAGCGGCACGCTGACCTATGCCGGCAACACCACCGTTTCCGCGGGCACGCTCGTCCTCACCAGCACGCTCACCAACAACGCCACCCTCCACATCGCCAACGGCGGCACGTTCACGCTGGCCAATGGCACGCTCACCGGCGCTTCCGTGCTGGTGGACAACGGTGGCGCGCTCAACGGCCAGGGCGTCCTCAATGCGCCGCTCGTCAACAACGGTGTCGTCAGCTCCGGCGCAAACCAGACCCTTACCTTCAACGGCAGCGTCACCAACAACGGTTACATGTATTTCACCGGCGGCACGGCGCTTGCCTGCACCGGCGCGTTCGTCAACAACGGCATCCTTGACCTCGTCACCGGCGCGCAGACCCTCCCCGCGAATTTCACCAACCACGGCACCGTGCTCTTCGCCGGCGACGCGCAAATCCAGTCCTGCGCCTACGCCGGCGGCCAGTTCAACGTCGTCCTGCAATCCTACTCCGGCCACGATTACCAGCTCCAGCGCAGCGATTCCCTGACCGCGCCCGACTGGCAAAACATCGGCGATCCCCAGCCCGGCGTGGACGACCTCCTCACCCTCGCCGACGCCACCGGCACCGCCGGCCCCATCCGCTTTTACCGCGTCGTGGTG
>DASZWY010000045.1:0-36980 GCA_035546135.1 Opitutales bacterium | reverse complement strand
ACTCGAAACCTCAAGCCCCAAACTCGAGACTGGGAAATGCGTTTATTCATCATCCGCCACGGGGAAACGGCCTGGTCGTTGTCGGGCCAGCATACGTCGTCCACGGATTTGGCGCTGACGGAAAACGGGCGCCGGCAGGCGGCGACGCTGACGACGCGGCTGGCGGGATGGAAATTTGCGCGGGTGCTGACCAGCCCCCGGCGGCGCGCGCGGACCACGGCGGAGCTGACGGGCTTCCCCCACGCGGAAGTCACCGAGGATTTGCGCGAGTTTGAATACGGCGAATACGAGGGGCTGCGGAAAGCGGAAATTTTGGCGCGGGCGCCGGGATGGGACATTTTCCGCGACGGCTGCCCGGGCGGCGAAACGGTGGCGCAGGTGCTGGCGCGGGCCCAGCGCGTGTGCGCGCGCGTGCGGGCCGGCGGGAACGACGCGCTGGTGTTCACCCACGGGCACCTGGGACGGATTTTGGCGGCGGCCTGGCTCGGCCAGCCCGCAACCTTCGGCGCGCAACTGGCGCTCGACACCTGCACGCTGAACATCCTCAAGGACGACGGCGGCCGGGCGATGATTCAGACTTGGAATTGCGCGGAAGATGTCCGAAGCTAGGAACTGGAATGACGGCCCCCATGATTGCTGCGACTCGACGCGGGTTGGTTTTGTTTTTGCTGACGGGGCTGGCGCACGCGCAGGCGCCGGCGCCGGCGGCCGCAAGTGGAACCGCCGCCAAGGCCCCCGCGCCCAAACCCGCGGTCGGCTCGCTGCGCGTGGCGATTGACCCGCATGCGCCGCCGTTCGCCTACCTGGGCGGCGACAAAATTTCCGGGCTCGAAGTGGAGTTCGCGCGCGGGCTGGGCGAGGTGCTGAAGCGGCCGGTGGAGTTTGTCGCGACTTCGACGCAAAATTTGATTCCGACGCTGCTCGACAACAAGGCGGACATCATCATGTCCGGCTTTGCCAGCAACCGGCTGCGGCTGGTGCGCGTGGCGTTCACCAACCCGTACCTGCGCGTGGGCCAGCTGGCGCTGTGCCGGCGCGAGGACGTGTCCGTCTACGTCAACAACGTGAATCTGCAAAATGTGCGCGGCGACATCGGTGTGGTGGCGGGCAGCACGGGCGATTTGCTGATGAACACGCAATTTTCGTTCGCGGGCCACCAGGCCATGGCGACGTATGACGACGCCATCGCCGCGCTGCTGGCGAAAAAAGTGGACCTCGTGCTGGCGGACATTCCGGTGGCGATTTGGGAGAGTTCGCAAAACGAGGCGGCCATCGCCATCGTGCCCAATGTGCTGAGCCAGGAGGACGTGGCGTGGGCGGTGCGCAAGGACGACGATGCGTTGCGCGCCGTGGCCAACGCCTACCTCGAACAACTGCGCACGAGCGGCAAGCTCGCGGAGCTGGTGCACAAGTGGGTGCCCGATGCCGCGCCGGAAAGCATCGCGCCCGGCAGCGCGCCGCCCCCGGCTCCGGCCGCGGCCAGCGGCACCGCGCCCGCCACGGCGAGCGGCACAGCGAAAAAATAGCGGCTCAGCCGAGCTCGAAGGTCGTGACGCCGTAAACGCCGGCCTGGTTGAAGGCGGGCACCGGGCCGTTATACATGCGCGCGCAGGAGAATACTTCCTTCATCTGATATTTCGCGGCCAGAGCCATCGCCGGGGCGTTGCCTTCCGGCACGTCGAGAAAGAGCGGCTGGCCGGCGGCCTGCGCCGAACAGGAGAGAAAGAGCGATTCGGCCGAGGCTTCGTCCGCCGCAAAGAGCGGGCCGATTTTGAATCCGTTGCGGCATTTGCGCACGACCGCGTAGCCGCCGAGCTTGCCCATCGTGCCGCGCGGCGTGGCGGCAAAGGCCGCGCCGCCGTTGGGACGCAGCCACGGCGCGAGAAAGCGCGGCCGCGGCACGGGAAAATGCGCGGAGTCCACCGCGAGGATGCTCGCAAACGGCACGCGGGCGGCCGGGGCGACGCCGGTGATGGGCGTGGTTGGGCGGACGCCGACGCCTTCGAAGCGGATGTGGCGCGTGTGGTATTGGAAACCGGATTTCTCATACGCGGCGCGCATCGCGAGGACGCCGTCGAGGCCGATGCTCGCCTCGAATTGCAGGCGCGAGCGGATGGTCTTCATGCCGTCGTCCCACAGCGCGCGGCCGACGCCTTGCTTACGCGCGTCGGGGCGGACGATGAACAGGCCGACGAAGCCGAAACGGGCGTCATACGAAACGACGGAGAGCGCGCCGACGACCTGGCCGTTGCGTTCGGCGACGATGAAGCCGTCGGGGTCGGCGGCCCAAAAAGCATCGGCGTCCTGCAAACCGGGGTTCCAGCCTTCCTTGGCGGCCCAGTCGAGCACAAGGTCGAGCTCCGGGCGTTCCATCGAGCGAATAATCATGGGGATATTTAGGTGGGGTCGGGTTGATTGGAGAAAATCACGAAGTGGTCGTCGTGCCAGAGCTCGTGCGCCGGCGCGTCGGGGTAGCGCTTTTGAAAATCGGGGAATTGATTGGTCGCGACGAGCACATAAACGCGCGCGGGGCCGCGCAGGATGTCGAGGAAGGCGGGCATGAGCGGGTCGGCGGGCATCGGCGTCGGCGGCGCGCCGGCCGGCGAGAGCGGGTGCTGGTATTTTAAATATTCCGCGATGCCGGGATAGCGTGGCGCGACTTGGTCGGTCTCGAGCATGAGGCCGAATTCCTGTTCCTGGGGGACGACGCCGGCGATGCCGATGGTGTGGCCCAGGAAGGGCACGAAATCTTGGTACGGGCCGAAGTCCCAGAGGGTGAAGACACGGTCGGCGTCGTGGAGGCGCGGGCGCAGCCACTCGGCGGCGGGCGCGGCGGAAGGACGGCGGTCGGCGAGGAAGGTGGCGACGATGGGATTCACGGCCATCAAAAATACGGCGGTGCAGCCAAGGAGCACGGTGAGGTCGGGCCGGCCGTGGCCGCGGATGCGCAGGGTCGAGAGCAGCGAGGCGATGCCGCAGAGGAGAAATAAAAACGCGAGGCCGCCGAACCAGGGCGCGGCCGTGGCGGGAATTTTTTCGCCGAGATGGTGCGGCAGCCAGGGCAGCACGAGCGCGACGGCGAGCAAGAGCCCGGCGAGCAGGCGGAGCGGCCATTTGAGCGCGGGCGCGCCGGGAGTTTCGTAGGCGCGGGCGAGAAAGCGGCCGGTCAAAAGCGCGAGCGGCGGCACGCTGGGGAGAATGTAAGGGATGAGCTTCGAGGCCGAGATGCTGAAAAATACCAGCGGGAAGATCGTCCAAATAAAAAGCAGCGGGATGGCAGGCTCGTTTTTCAGGCGGCCCCAGCCGCCGCGCAGGGAATCGAGCACGGCCTGCGGGAGGAAAAACGTCCAGGGCAAAAATCCGCCGGCGAGCACGGCGGGGAAAAACCACCAGCCCTGCACGTGGTGCGCGGTTTCGGGGTCGGTGAAGCGCAGGACGTGCTCGTGCCAGATATAATACCAGACGAAGCCCTGGTGGTTCCAGTCCTTGGTGAAGAAGTGCGGCCAGTTCCAGCCGCCGGGGGGAGGATTGGCCATCGCCGCGGCGATATGCCACGGCAGCCCAAGCACGAGGAGGATGACCACTCCGGAGACAATGTGGGCGTGCCGCAGCTCGCGCCATTTATTGAGCAGCAGCAGCCAGAGGAAAAAGATCGCGCCGGGGATGACGAGGCCGATGAGCCCCTTGGTCATGAGCGCGCCGACCATCGCGACGTAGAGCGCCCAGCACCAGTTGCGGCGGGTTTTGCCAGGGGGAGAATGCACCGCGAGCAGGAAGGCGCAGACCGCGAGCGTGAGAAAGACCGACACCGCCATGTCGAGGATGATGATTTGCGCGAGACCGTAAAAGAGCAGGCAGGTGCTGAGCACCGCGGCGGACCACAGCCCGGCAGCGCGGCCCCAAAGGGCGCGGCCGGTGCCGTAAACCGCGGCGGCGGCCAGAAACGCGAGCGCAATGGGCCAGAAGCGCAGCACCCAGAGATTCAGGCCGCCGATTTTAATCGCCCCGGCTTCGAGCCAGAAAAGCAGCGGCGGCTTCTCGAAATAGAGGACGCCGTTGAGGCGCGGGGAAATATAGTCGCCGGTGACGGCCATTTCGCGGGACATCTCGACGTAGCGGCCCTCGTCGGGGTTGACGAGCGGGCGCAGGCCGGCGGGCAGCAGGTAGATAACCGCGAACGCCGCGAGGAGCAGCAGCAAATCGCGGCCCGGGGAGGGCGCGCGGCGGGAATGGATGATGGCGGGGCGGGAAGACAAACCAAGCAAGGATGAAGGATGAAGGCGGCAGGATGAAGCTAAAACCGCATCGGCCCAGACTGGTCATGGGCCGCACATTCAGGGAAAAGCGCGGCGGATAATTTTAAGAAAGAAATTTTTACGCGGAAGCGATCGCGGCCGACATCAGCGCGGCCCAAAGGGCGAGGTATTGGGCGGAGCGGGCGAGGTGGCGGTTGAAGCGCGGGCCGTCGCCGTTGGGCGTGCTGGTGAGGGCGCAAACGAGCCAGACGCCCAGGGGAATCGTCACCGCGGCGGCGGC
Organism: Opitutales bacterium; assembly: GCA_035546135.1. Taxonomy (GTDB): domain Bacteria; phylum Verrucomicrobiota; class Verrucomicrobiia; order Opitutales; family JABDGR01; genus JABDGR01. The sequence continues at coordinate 32,444 of DASZWY010000045.1, read as the reverse complement.
GAGGGTGAAAGCGTTGAAGGTGGCCGCGCACAAGAGGCCCGCGATGGTGCCGGCGAAAATGACGTTGAAGCCATAGAGCACATGGCCGAAAGGCCGACCCAGGCGCACGACCAAGGTGCGCTTGCCGGCGCGGGCGTCGGTCGGAATGTCGCGAATATTGTTCACGAGCAGAATATTCGCCGCGAGCAGGCCGCACGCCGCGGCGACGAGCCAGATGCCGGGAAAACCCGGCCACAGGGGAATTTGCACATAGAACGTGCCGATAACGGCGATGAAGCCGAAATAAACCAGCGCGAAAAGCTCGCCGAGGCCGTAATACGCGCACGGCGTGTAGGCGAGCGCACCGAGCAGACTGGCGGCGCCGATGAAAACCAGGCCCCAGCCACCATAAGCAACCAGCCCGAGGCCGGCCACGCCCGCAAGGGCCAGCGTGGCGAACGTGGCGGCGAGCATCGCGCGCGGGGAAATCAGCCCGGCGGAAACGGCCCGGGTCGGGCCCAGGCGGCCGGGCGCGTCGGCCCCGCGGCGGAAATCGAAATAATCGTTGGCGAAATTCGCGCCGACTTGCGCGAGCAGCGCGAATGCGGCGCAAAGGACCGCGGGAATGATTTGAAAGCCGTGCCGGCTGATCGCAAAAGCGCACCCGAGAACCACCGGCGCGAACGCCGCCGGCAGCGTGCGCAAACGCACGGCGAGCAGCCAGGGATTGGCGTTGCGGGTCGCGGGTTTCGAGTCCCGGGCGGTCGGCGGCACATCCACCGTGAAAGCAAAGGCGAAAATCCGGCGATTGACGAAGTAATTTTCCGGGTCGCCGCCGACCCAGACTACTTCGCCGCCGGGGCGCCGAGTTCGTCCAAGAGGGATCGCGCGTGGGTGTTTTGGGGATCAAGCTCAAGGGCGCGGTTGACATCGGCGCGAGCGCCGGCGCGGTCGCCGTTGCGGGATTTGGAAATGGCGCGATTGACATAAGCCATGGCGAGGCCAGCTTGGGCATGGGAATTTTTGGGGTCAAGTTCGAGCGCGCGATTGTATTCGGCGATGGCGCCTTCGAAGTCATGGTTGTTGTTCCGCGAGGTGCCGAGGTTGGCATGGCCCTCCGAGGCCTGGGCGTATAATGCGCCGGTGGAAATTTGCAGCGCGCCAATGACGCGCCAGTCTTGCGTCTCGACCGCCGCAGGCGCCGGGGAACCCGCCGGGGTTTTGACGGCGGGCCGGGGCTGCAGGTAGGCGTAGCCGCCGGGGCCGTCCACCACCAAGTCCAGCCGCGTGAGGGCATCGAGGCCGAGGGTGCCGTAGTAATCATCCAGGCCGCCGATTTCGTAGTCGCTGGCTTCGATGACCGGCACACTCGTCAGCGTGAACGGTCCAATGACGAGTTCGTCAGCCCATGATTGCGGCCGATGGAACGGCCCGGTCACGCCAAAGAACGCAGTATTGTTGATGGGTGCCGCAGGGTGATCGCGCTTGAAGAGGAACCAGCGAAACGGCGACAGGGAAACGCCATGGACGGAGCCGGTGTCCACCAGCAGCACCCCCGGGCGGCCTGGGGGAAGAGGGAGTTCCAGCGCGAGTATCTTGTAGGGATAAATTTTCAGTTTGAACCAGTTGGTCGTCTCCGGCGGCAAGCGCTCGACGCGGGTCACCGTGCGCCGCCCGGGGTCGAAAACGAGAATGTTATCCTTGGTCTCCGCCCAGCCGATGCACCCGTCAAAGTGCACCTCCGTGGACGAATTCCACGGCAGCACGAGCAGCGGGGCAGTAAAGGATGCGTCTTTACCCAGCGCGAGGCGCACCGGATCCGTGAAGCCAACCGGCGAACCTTGGAGGCGGTCGGCCACGACATCGGGCGGCGTCACGATGTTCAACCCGAGCCGGCGGGCTGTGTCATCGCGCAACCAGCTCAGGAACGAACCGGAATCCCAAATCAGGGTGACCGGCTGGCCGTTTAGAGTGGCGGGCGGGAAAATGATGCGCGGGTTGTTGTCCTCCGCAGGCGCAGCGGACACGGGCGCGCCGGCCGCCGGCAACATGGGCCACAGCAAACTGGAGAAAACCAGCGGCAACATCCAACAGCGTTTCACGGGCGGGCGGGGTTGCCGCCAGTTTCGCAAAAATGGATCCGGGCGGACAAGGCTATAACGGCCCTCCGCGGCCGGTTGGGCGCGGACCGAAGCCCCGCGCTGCGAAACCGCAAATGATCCCGCCGATGGCCTACTCGACCTTGCTGAAGAAATTTTTGACGGAGGCGACGAGGTAGTCGCGGTTCAGGTGCGCGATATGGTCGAGGGAAATTTCCTTGGGGCAGACGGCGGAGCACTCAGCGTAGTTGGAGCAGTTGCCAAAGCCGGCGGCGTCCATGACACGGACCATCGAGAGCGCGCGGCGGTCTTTCTCCGGCTGGCCTTGCGGGAGGGCGTTGAGGTGCGAGACCTTGGCGGCGACATAGAGCATGGCGGAGCCGTTGGGGCAGGCGGCCACGCACGCGCCGCAGCCGATGCACGCGGCGGCGTCCATCGCGTAGTCGGCGACTTGCTTGCTGATGGCGATTTCGTTGGCGTCGGGCGCCGAGCCGGTGCGCACGGAGATGAAGCCGCCGGCCTGGGTGATGCGGTCGAACGAGGAGCGGTCGACAACGAGATCGCGCACGACCGGGAAGGGTTTGGCGCGCCAGGGCTCGATGGTGATGGTCTCGCCATCCTTGAAATGGCGCATGTGGAGCTGGCAGGTGGTGGTGCCGCGCTCGGGCCCGTGGGGAATGCCGTTGATGGTCATCGAGCACATGCCGCAAATGCCCTCGCGGCAATCGTGGTCGAACTCGACGGGCGGCTCGCCTTTGGCGATGAGCTGCTCGTTGAGCAAATCCATCATTTCCAAAAAGGAGGAATCCGGCGAGACGTGGTCCAATTTGTATTCGACCAACTTGCCTTCCGCAGCCGCGGACGGCTGGCGCCAGACCCGAAGGGTCAGATGAAGGCCGGCAGAATGGGCGGAAGGCGAGGACATGGCGAAATTTATTTGTACGAGCGCTTCGCGAGGTGAACTTCCTCATAGATTAAAGGCTCGGTGTGCTTGACGGGGGGTTGGTGGTCGCCCTGATGCTCCCAGACAGAAACGTTGCTGAAGTGCTCGTCGTCGCGCACGGCTTCGCCCTCGGCGTCCTGGTGTTCGACGCGGAAGTGGCCGCCGCAGGATTCGTCGCGGTCGAGGGCGTCGCGGCAGAGGAGTTCGCCGAATTCCAAAAAGTCGGCGACGCGGCCCGCGCGCTCGAGTTCGGCGTTGAGGGCGCCGCCTTCACCAGGGACGCGGACGTTGGCCCAGAATTCGGCGCGCAGTTCGGGGATGAGTTGAAGCGCCTTTTGCAGGCCGGCGGCGGAGCGGGCCATGCCGCAGTATTCCCACATGATTTTGCCGAGGCGGTGGTGGAAGGAGCGCGCGCTTTCCTTGCCGGGATTGGAGAGGAATTTTTGCACGCGCGCGGTGACGGCGGCCTGCGCGGCCTTGAAGGCGTCGTGCGCCGTCGAGGGCGCGCCGAAACCGGTCTTGGCCAGATAATCGCCGAGGGTATAGGGGATGACGAAGTAGCCGTCGGCCAGCCCCTGCATGAGCGCGCTGGCGCCGAGGCGGTTGGCGCCGTGGTCGGAGAAGTTGGCCTCGCCGAGCACGAACAGCCCCGGGACGTTGCTCATCAAATTGTAGTCCACCCACAAGCCGCCCATGGTGTAGTGAACAGCGGGGTAGATCATCATCGGCGCGCGGTAGGCGTTCTCGCCGGTGATGCGCTCATACATGTCGAAGAGGTTGCCGTAGAGTTCCTTGATTTTGTCGGCGCCAAGACGCTTGATGGCGTCGGTGAAATCGAGATACACGCCCTGGCCGCTGGAGGCGACGCCGCGACCGTCGTCGCAGGCTTCCTTGGCGGCGCGGGAGGAAATGTCGCGCGGGGCGAGGTTGCCGAAGCTCGGGTATTTGCGCTCGAGATAATAATCGCGGTCGGCGTCGGCGACATCGGCGGCCTTGATTTGGCGGGAACGCAATTTCGCGGCAACGTCCTTGGCTTTGGGCACCCAGACGCGGCCGTGGTTGCGGAGCGACTCGCTCATCAAGGTGAGCTTGCTTTGCTGCTCGCCGTGGACGGGAATGCAAGTCGGGTGAATCTGCGTGTAACAGGGGTTGGCCAGGCCCGCGCCGCGCTTGAAGGCGCGCCAGATGGCGGAGACGTTGCAGCCCTGCGCGTTGGTCGAGAGGTAGAAGACGTTCCCGTAGCCGCCGGTGCAAAGGAGCACGGCGTCGCCGGAATAAGACTCGATGGCCCCGGTGACGAGGTTGCGCGCGATGATGCCCTTGGCCTGCGGCACGCCGTCCGCACCAGGGACGAGGACGAGGTCGAGCATTTCGTGGCGGTTATACATCGTGACCTGGCCCAGGCCGATTTGGCGCGAGAGCGAGGAATACGCGCCGAGGAGAAGCTGTTGCCCGGTCTGGCCGCGGGCGTAGAACGTGCGCGAGACCTGCGCGCCGCCGAAGGAGCGGTTGTCGAGCAGGCCGCCGTATTCGCGGGCGAAGGGGACGCCCTGCGCAACGCACTGGTCGATGATGTTGACGCTGACTTGCGCGAGGCGGTGGACGTTGGCCTCGCGCGAACGGAAGTCGCCGCCTTTGATGGTGTCGTAAAAGAGGCGGTGGACGCTGTCGCCGTCGTTCTGGTAATTTTTCGCGGCGTTGATGCCGCCCTGCGCGGCGATGGAGTGCGCGCGGCGCGGGCTGTCCTGGTAGCAGAAGCAGGAGACGCGGTAGCCGAGTTCGGCGAGGGTCGCCGCCGCAGAGGAGCCGGCGAGACCGGAGCCAACGACGATGACGTGATACTTGCGGCGGTTCGCCGGGTTGACGAGCTTGGCGCCCGCCTTGTAGCGGTCCCATTTTTCGGCCAGCGGGCCGGCGGGAATTTTGGCGTCGAGCTTCATGGAGGGCGAAAGTTGGGGATCGCGCTAGAAGCCCTTGGCGGAGGCCGGAGCGGCGTCCGCGGAGGTGTCAGGCGCGGCGTTGTAGTTGATGACCACCGGCGTGGGCAGCAGGCGGTTCCAGCCCGCGCTGGCTTTTTCGACCTGGGCCACGACGAGCTTCACCGGCAGCGCGGGATGCGCGGAGTGGAGCGACAGTTGCACGTCGAGCGGCACGGCAATGAAGCCGAGGAAAATAAGGAGGCCGTAGGCGAGCGCAAGGCGGTGGAGGCGGGCGCGCCATTTGTCGTTCCGCACGCCGAGGCTTTGAAACATGCTGCTGACGCCGTGCGAGAGGTGCACGCAGAGCAAGCCGACCGCGACGACGTAGAAGGCGACGACCGCCGGGCTGGAGAATCCGAAGAGCACCATGCCGTAAACGTCGTGCATGTGGCGGCCGTTTTCGACGTAATCGAGCGAGGTGAAGACGGGGTTGGTGATTTGCAGCGTGTATTGCGCGAGGTGAAACGCAATGAAGGCGAAGATGATGACGCCGCTCCAAATCATGGTGCGCGCGGCGTAGCTGGCCTGCACGTTCGCCTTTTTGACGTAGGCGATGCCGCGGGCGCGGCGGTTCTCGATCGTCAGCAAAATTGCCATCCAGACGTGGATGACGAGGCAGGCGAGCAGGAAGAGGCGCACGAGCCAGAGGAGTTCACCGAGGGACTTCAGGAAATTGGCGTAGCGGTTGATGGGGCCGGGGTCGCCGGCGAAAATTTGCAAATTGCCGAGCATGTGCCCGAGCACGAACAGCGCGAGCACGAGGCCGCTGGCGGCCATCAAATATTTTTTGACCAGCGAAGGAATGCGCGCCGGAGGGGTCTCACTCATGGCAGCTTGAAAAAGACAAAGGCGGAGCTGGCTGGGGGTAAAAATGCAGCCATTATCTCCTATAGAGGGCAATATACCCTCAATCAATGATTAGCGAGCGTGGCTAACCGCTTATTAGCCTGCGAGATAACCTGCATAAAATTAAGCCGGCTTATCTTGAAACCGGCTGGGGGGCGGGATGCCCATTGCTAATCCTGCGGCTTGACGCCGTGGGCTTGGGGGTCGCCGGCGTGGGCAGCATCCAGCCGGAGTGACGGCAGCGCGGAAGTTTTAAATTAAAGAGGCCGGGCTGTAAACAGCCCGGCCTCCCGTTCGTCTGGACGCCCCTGCAAGACGTCCGTGCTACCCCTTGACTACAAAACTTGGACTAAGCGCCGGTGGCGGTTGCCGTGGCGGAAGTATCCGCCGGGGCCGTGCTCGGCGCAGTGGGCGCGGGAAGCGGATGACCGCCGCGCGGACCGCCAAATCCACCGGGGCCACGCGGGCCGCGGGGGCCGCGACCGCTACGACCACCTTGCGGACCCATGCCGCCGGGACCAGGGCCAAAGCCCGGACCGCGGGGACCAAAACCACCGGGGCCACCTTGAGGACCGCCGGGACCTGCTTGTGGACCGCCTTGGGGAAAACCACCGGGGCCACCGCGCGGATCAACTTGCGGGCCGGGCCCCGGACTAGCTTCGGGGTTGCCACCCGGACCCCCATTGGGGCCGCCACGAAAACCGGGGCCACCACGACCTGCACGACTGCCGCGGCCACCGCGCGGGCCACGCCCGCCGGGCGGCAGACCCGGTCCACCGCCGGGGCCGCCCGGCCCAACGTTGGGAGTTTGGCCGCCACCCGGAGGTTGCGCGACCGTGGGCTGATTGTCTGTTTGCGCGGAAGCGAGACTGGCGCCGCCGAGCGCGAGGGCGAGAAAGATGCGGGCAATTCTGGTTTGGTTTTTCATGGGAATTTTCCTGGGTTGAGGATTGCCCGATTAAACCCCCGGAGCGCGGCCCGGTTCAAAAAAAGTGATGTAAAAGTTTCTGCGAAATAATGATTTTTGAAACTTGCGCGGGGTCGTTGGTGGCGGAAAAAGAAAACCCCGGCGCGCGCGGATGTTTTTTTAGCCGCATCCGCCGTGGTGATAACCGCGCTGCTTGAATCCACCCACGGTTCCAAACGCGGGCTAAAGCTCCGCGCTGCGAATAAACCGTTTTTCAAATGCCACCGCCCTGACCAACCATCACCGTGGCCATGCGGCCTAGGTGCTCGCCGGGGTGGCGGTGACGGCGGGAGGAGCACCACGGGCGGGGCCGCGGGCGCCGCGGAATTCCTCGGGATGGGCGCGGGCATATTCGATGCCGTCCTTCACGTCCTGGATGGCTTCGTCGACCGCCTTGATGGCCTTGTCGCGAAAACCGCCTTTGTCGGGCACGGCGGCTTCGAGGGAGCGGCGCGCTTCCTCGAGGTTGACGAGCGCGGCGGCCATGCGCGGCTGACCGATGCCGCCACGCCCGCCGAGGCCGCTGCCGGCGCCGCGCAGCAAACCGGAGCCGCCTGCAGGCACGGTGGCGGCGGGCCGGTTGCCGAGCAGCGGCGCCGCGGGGCTGGGCGATTGGGCGAGGACAAAGCCACTGCCAGCGGCGGTGGCCGCGACGAAACTAAGCATCATGAGTTTGGCTGAGGTTTTCATGAGAGATTCCTTTTGGGCTGGAGAAATAGGGCCGCGCAATCGGCGTGAAGAGGACTCGCCGGCTATGCTCAGGCTTCATTGATTAAACCCCATGATGTCCGGCGAGACGCGTCAAAAAGCAGTTAATTTTAACCTCTCCGCGGCGTGTCCAAACGACCAGGAAATCAGGGTTGCGCCAGTTCGACGGCGCCTTCGTGGGCCCGGCGGGCCTCAGTCATCGTATAGACCCAGGCCTCGCCGAGGGGGGCGGGATTGGCGGCGGCGCCATCGGCAAAGCATTCGATACGCGTGCGCAGGTAAACATTCTCCTCGAGCGGCCGCGCCGGGTCGAAATCCTCGAGGCGGTCGATATCCTGTAAGGCGGCCTCGCTGCGCAGCACGAGCAGCCAGCCGCGGACCCAAGGCAGGGTTTCGCGTTTCGCGCTGGCTGTTTCAGGCTGGGCCATGGCGAGGTAACCGTCACTCAATTGATACAACCGGCCCCGTGCGCGCGCGGGATGCAGCTCCGCGACGCGGTGTTCGCAGTAGCGCTTCCAATTGGCCGCGCCGGGCATCAGCGAGCCATAGACGAAAAGCGCGAGGTCCATGCGGGGTATTCCGCATAAATTGTGCCAGCGGAGAGATGTTGCCGAGTAAAATTACCGCCAAAAGCGCGTGACAGGCGCAGGCAGCGGGGGCCGCCAACCCGGCGGATTTTGCCTTGGCCGCCCGGGGCGCCGGGCGTAAACTGGCCGATTCCTCATTTGTGAACCGCGTCCATATCAAAACCTACGGATGCCAGATGAACGAACGCGACTCGGAAGCGGTCGCGGCGCTCTTGCGCGCGCGCGGCTACGCGATGGTCGAGGATGAGGCGCTGGCGGACGTGATTTTGCTCAACACCTGCGCGGTGCGCGACCTCGCGGAGCAAAAGGCCATCGGCAAGGCGGCGCATCTCTCGAAGCGCAAACGGCGCAACCCGAAGCTGCTGGTCGGCGTGCTCGGCTGCATGGCGCAAAACCGCGGCGTGGATTTGCTCGACCGGCTGCCGGACCTCGACCTGCTCGTGGGCACGCAGAAATTTCACCGCGTGCCGGAGATGCTCGACCAGTTGCTTGCGACGCAACGCGGCCTCGGCCCGCGTCCGGCGACACTGGTGGACCTCGACGCGGAGGCCGGCTCGCAAAACGAAATCCGCGGACACGAAAGCCCGGCGGGCTCACCGCAGGTGTCGGCGTACATTTCCATCATGCAGGGCTGCAATATGCACTGCACGTTCTGCATTGTGCCGAAGACGCGCGGCGAGGAACGCTCGCGGCCGATGGACGACATCGTGCGCGAGGCGGAGGAGCTCGCCGCCAATGGCACGCGCGAAATCACGCTGCTCGGGCAAATCGTGACGAGCTACGGACGGCGGGAATTTCCCATGGTCGCGGGCCAGACGCCGTTCGTGCAACTGCTCGAGCGCCTGCACGCCCTGCCGCAGCTCCACCGCATTCGCTTCACCTCGCCGCACCCGGGCGGCTTCAAGGCCGACCTCATCGCCGCGTTCCGCGATCTTCCGAAGCTGGGCGAATACGTGCACCTGCCGGTGCAGAGCGGCTCCGATAAAATTTTGCGCGCGATGAACCGGCCCTACACGCGCGACTCCTACCGGCGCCTGATTGAAAAATTGCGCGAGGCGCAGCCGAAACTGTGGTTCTCGACGGACGTGATCGTCGGCTTTCCCGGCGAAACCGACCAGGATTTTGCGGCGACGCGCGCATTGTTCGCGGAAACGGGTTTCGAGATGGCCTACCTGTTCAAATATTCGACGCGCACCGGCACACCCGCCGCGGACATGGCAGACCAGGTGCCGGCGGAAATCGCCGAGGCGCGCCATGCCGAGCTGATGGCGATTTTGGAGAAACGTTCGCTGGCCCGGCACGAGGCGCTGGTCGGCACCACGGAGGAAGTCCTCGCGCAGGAACCGGCCAAGCGCCCGGAAGGCCGGCTGCTCGGGCGCACGCGCGGCTACCGCAAGGTGTTCTTCGACGCGCCCGCGCGGCTGCTCGGCGAACTGGTCCCGGTGCGCATCACGAAAGCCACGGTGGCGGCGCTGGAAGGGGAAGTGGAAACAAAGGATGAGGGCTGAAGGATGCTGTCGAAAGTTAGCGGGTGTTCGCCAGCTTCGTGGCAAGGCGGTTTGTTTGACGAGAGACCGGGGCGCGACACCGAGAATTGTTGAGTTTTCATCCTTCATCCTTCATCCTTCATCCTTTTATGACCCTTTTCGCCGTAACCCTGACCGCCGCCGGGCTGTTGCTTTTGCTGGGCGCGGGGCTGCTGTGGAGCGGGCCGGCGGTGGAGCACGCGGCAAAAGGGTTTCCGCGCTCGATGGGCGCGGCGGTGGTGTTTTTTGGCGCGGGGACGCTGTGGTTTTTGTATGACTTGAGCCAGCTCACCTCGGCGGATTTCGGCGACTACAAGCAGTGGCTGATTTTCGTGTTCGCGGCGGCGGGCTTGGGCGCGTTTTTCGTGGCGAAGGATTTTCTGGCCGTGCGCGGCGTGGCGGTGCTGGCGCTGCTGGCGGCGCGCGTGGCGCTGGATGCCTCGATGGCCTATGCCCCGCCACCGGATTCGCGGGTGTGGCTCAATGCGTTTGTCTACGTGGCGATCGTGCTGGGGATTTATCTCGGCGCGGCGCCCTATCACGCGCGCGACTGGCTGGCCTGGCTGTTTGCCAAGCGCACGCGGGCGCGGGCGCTCGGCGCGGTGTGCGCAGTATATGGCGCGTGGCTGGCCGTGGTGGCGGCGGGGTTTCGGGGGAAGTATTAAAGATACAAACGAGTTTGCCGTTAACCGTTTATGGTTTACGGTTGGCGGCATGGATATCAGTGGAAAGTCGCCGCATGCTGGGGTATTTTCCTGCCTCCCATGTTCGCGGTTGCCACAGGCAAGGAAGAACCGTAGACAGCTAAACCACAAACTGGAAACTTCCCGCAGCCCATGCCGCTCCTTCCCACCCTGCCCGACGGCCCCGGTTTGATTTTTGTTTTTTCCGGCCCGTCCGGCAGCGGCAAGACGACGCTCTGCAACGCGCTGTTGAATACGGTGCCGCGGGCGAAGCGGCTCGTGACCTGCACCAGCCGCGCACCCCGCCCCGGCGAAACGGACGGCGTGGATTACCGGTTTTTGACCGCGGCGCAATTTGAGAGCGGGCTGGCCGCCGGCGAATTTTTCGAGCACGCGCTCGTGCATGGCAACCACTACGGCTCGCGGCGGCGCGACGTCATCATGCTGCTCGACCAGCGGCAGGACGTGGTGTTCAACGTGGACGTGCAGGGCGCGGCGTCCATCCGCAAGACGGCGGCGGCCGAACCCATGCTGGCCGGGCGGCTCATCACCATTTTCGTCATCCCGCCGCCGGTGGCGGAATTGCGCGCGCGGCTGCGCGGGCGCTCCCAGGACCAGCCGGAGGAAATCGAGGCGCGCCTGAAAGCCGCCGCCGAGGAAATCACGCACTGGAAGGAATTCGATTATTTGCTGCCGAGCAGTTCGCGCGAAGCGGACCTGGAGCGCCTGCTGACCATCTACCACGCGGAACGCCTGCGCGTGCGCCCGGGCTCGAAGCCGCCGGTGGGCTGGGAATACAAGCCGGCGTAGAACGAAAACCAGAAGCTAGGCCCGCCGAGGACGTCGGGCCCTACCCTATTACTAGCCCACGCTCAAGGCGGCGCGGACGACGCGCTGGGGGTCGGGGAGCTGGATTTTTTCGAGCGGCATCGAGTAGATGGCCGGGGCGTCAAGGGCGGAGACGCGTTTGATCGGGGCGTCGAGTTCGTCGAAGGCTTCCGATTGAATCAGGTGCGAGATTTGCGCGCCGACGCCGCAGAAGGGCTTGTTTTCCTCGACGAGGAGGACGCGGTGCGTTTTCGCGACGGACTTCAGGATTGTCTCCGTGTCGAGCGGGCGGAGGGAGCGCAGGTCGACGACTTCGGCGGAGACATCGTGCTCGGCGGCGAGAATTTCGGCGGCCTTGAGCGCGGTGATGACGGCGCGGCCGTGGGCGATGATGGTGAGGTCCGCGCCTTCACGCTTCACGTCGGCGAGGCCGATGGGGACGAGGTATTCCTCGGCGGGGACTTCGCCGATGTCGCCGTAAAGGAGGGTGTTCTCCATGACGTAGACGGGGTCGTTGTCGCGGATGGCGGCCTTGAGGAGGCCCTTGGCGTCGTAGGGCGTGGCGGGGCAGACGACCTTGAGGCCGGGGGTGTTGGCGATGAAGTTTTCCGGCGTGTGCGAGTGCGTGGCGCCGACGCTGGTGCCGCCGTTGGCGGGGCCGCGGATGACGATGGGCAGATTGATCAGGCCGCCGGACATGTAGCGGATGCTCGCGGCATTGTTGAAGACCTGGTCGAACGCGACGTAGCAAAAAGACCAGAACATGAATTCCATGACGGGGCGGACGCCCATCATCGAGGCGCCGATGCCGAGGCCCATGAAGCCGGCCTCGCTGATGGGCGTGTCCACGATGCGCGTGGGGCCGTATTTTTGCAGGAGGCCCTCGGTGACCTTGTAGGCGCCGTTGAATTGCGCGACTTCCTCGCCCAGGATGACGACGTTCGGGTCGCGGGCGAGTTCTTCGTCCATCGCATGGCGGAGGGCTTCGCGGTAGGAAATGACGGGCATGGGGAATAAATTATGTTAGAGGCTTGGTGAGCTGCTGGAGAATGTGCTTCGCCAGATGTTCGTTGATTTCGTTGTGGCGGGGAATGGGTTGGGAGATTTTGGTTTCAGGATTTTGCCACCAATCGTGGTTTCCGCCGTGTCGAATCAAGAGGCAGCCTTGCTTGCGCAAACGCTTCTCTAATTCGCGTTTTTTCACGCGACCACCAATTGGGCTGCGCGGCGCACATGGGGAATGTGCCTGCTGGTTAGCTCATGATAGAGGTCGGCCAGATTTTCCTTTAATTCAGCCAAGGTTTTGCCCTGCGTCCAGTAATCCGGGAATTCTTCGAGATAGCCAAGCCAGGCATCATCTTGCTGCCAGTGAATATAGCGGGTCTTTTTCATGGCGGTGGCGGTGAAGTTTTATTCAAGGCCTTGGAAGCGGATGCGGCCTTGCGAGGTGGATTTTTCGCCGCGGTTGTCCTCTTCCCAATAAATGTCCTCGAGGATGGACTCAGGCGGGGGGAAGGGGGAGTCTTCGGCGAATTTGACGGAGGCTTCGGCTTCGGCGCGGGCTTCCTCGTCGATTTTTTCGGCGGCGGCGGTGTCGAGCACGCCTTCTTCGATGAGGCACTTCTGGAAAAGGGTGATGGGGTCCTTGCTCTCGCGGTATTCGCGGATTTCGTCCTTGCTGCGGTAGGTGCTGCGCGAGCCGTCGTCGGGGTCGGAGACGGAGTGGCCGCGGTAGCGGTAGGTGAAGACTTCGAGGAGAGTCGGCTTGGATTCCTCGTGGGCGCGCTTGATGGCCTCGGCGGTTTTCTGGCGGACTTCGTAGAGGACGTTGCCGTTGCACATGTCCCACGCCATGTCGTAGCCGTCGGCGCGCTTGGCGAGGGGCTCGCCGGCGCTGGAGCGCGCCTGGCTGGTGCCCATGGAATACTGGTTGTTCTCGATGATGAAGACGACCGGCAGGTTCCACAGCGCGGCGAGGTTGTAGGCCTCGTGCACGGCGCCCTGGTTGACGGCGCCGTCGCCCATGAAGGTCAGGCAGCAGCCTTTGAGGCCCTTGAACTTGAGCGCGAAAGCGATGCCGGTGCCGAGCGGGACCTGGCCGCCGACGATGCCGTGGCCGCCCCAGTATTTTTTGTCGGGCGCAAAAAAGTGCATCGAGCCGCCCTTGCCCTTGGAGCAGCCGGTGACCTTGCCCATCAGCTCGGCCATGCATTCGTTCATCGTCATGCCGACGGCGAGGGCGTGGCCGTGGTCGCGGTAGGCGGTGATGATGTGGTCGTGCGCGCCGAGGAGCGAGACCGTGCCGGTGGCGACGGCTTCCTGGCCGATGTAAAGGTGGAGAAAGCCGCCGATTTTGCCCTTTTGATAGACCTGGATGCAGCGCTCCTCGAAGCGGCGGATGCGCACCATGTCGCGGTACAGGCGCAGCTTGTCGGCGGCGGTGAGGGCCGCGTTGGCGGGGGACTTGGCCAGGGCGGCCATGGCGCGCGGCTCAAGCTCGGACTTGGGGGCCGAGGGGCGGGGGGCGGTCTTGCTGCTCACGAGTTGAGAAAGGGTTGGCGGTGAGGGCGGAGCAAAAACTGTGCACGGTTGCGGCCCGGCGGGCAATGTTAAAAGACATTCGCGGCCCCAGGCCGGCGTCCGGGGCCTTCGTCACAATTTCTCTCGGCAATGCGCCGAATTTGTCCTATTGCCTGCTGGTCCGTGACTGGGTTCAGCATTCGGCTGTGCGGTCGATTCACCCCATGGAAGCCCCCGCGATTAATTTGCCCCCGGATGCCCCGCGCTGGCGCTGGCCGACCCGCGTCGCCTTTCGCTTTTGCTTCGTTTATTTCGGGCTCGTCATTTTTCCCTTTCCGCTGGGCTACGTGCCGTACTCTGATTACCTCTTTTATTATATTTACCAAGCCTATGATGCGTTTTGGAACTGGCTCGTTCCCTGGACCGGGGCGCACATCCTGCATCTCAGCAAGCCCATCACGATCCTGCCCAACGGCAGCGGCGACACGACCTGGAACTATGTCCAGGTTTTCTGTCTGGTCGTCATTGCGGGCGTTTCCACAGCCATTTGGTCCTGGCTCGACCGGCGGCGGCCGGCCTACCCGAAGCTTTATCAATGGTCGCGGCTGCTGGTGCGGCTCTATTTGGCGGCGGTGCTGATCAGCTATGGCCTGGACAAAGTCGTCCCGCTGCAAATGCCACGACCCTCGCTGCTGGAGTTGAGCACGCCTCTCGGCGATATTCCACCTGGCGGCTTGTTGTGGGCGTTCATTGGCGCGTCGCCCGCCTTTGAGATATTTACCGGGCTGGTGGAGGTTGCCGGAGGGCTGCTGCTGATTTTACCCCGCACCGCGCCGCTGGGCGCGCTGGTGGGCGCGGCCTCCCTGTTTTTTATTTTCATGCTCAATCTGTGCTATGACGTTCCCGTTAAACTGTATTCGTTTTTCCTGCTGGGGCTGAGCCTGTTTCTACTGGCTCCCGAGCTGGGCCGCCTCGCCCGCCTGTTTCTGCTGGGCGAACGCGTGGAACTGACGAAGCCCGTCCCGCTGTTTTCCCGGCGCTGGCTCAACGCCCTGGCGCTGGTGTTGCAGGTGGCCTTTGGGTTGACGCAGTTTCACAACAACCTCGGGGGCGACGTTGACAATGCGAAAAGCTTTGGTTTCCTGGCGCCGGAATCGCCGTGGTACGGCGTCTGGTCGGTCGAGAAATTCACCCGGGACGGCCAGGTGGTGCCGCCGAATCCCGATGATGAGACCTGTTGGAGCCAAGTGATCTTCGACAAACCGGGTCGGGTGAATGTTCGCGCCGGCCGCCACGCACGCATCAGCTACGAAGTCCTGCTGAGCCGAAACGGGAAAGTTCTCCAACTAAGGACCGGCAAGAATGCATCCGGCCTTTTCACCTGCGCGCCGACCGGCGGGGAGCATCTGACGCTGACCGGAGATTTAGAGGGGCATCACTACGAAATCCAGCTCCAGCGCCAGGACGAGAATAAATACATCCTCCCGACCCGCGGCTTCCACTGGATCAACGAATATCCTTATTTTTAGCGAATCCGACGGCGAGGCGGCCAACTCACTCGTTTCACCCGAACAATTCATCCTGCTTGGCCTTCGCGGGAATCGCGGGGGCGGGGGCATGGAGGTGGCGCGGGGGGCTCAAGCCCGTGGGGCCGAGGGGCGGTTGGCGGTCTTGCTGCTCACGGGGAGGGAAAGGTTGGGCAGGGATATCCGGGATAGAAACGATGCCGGTTCGCCTGGCGGGCTTGAATGTTAAGCGCCGGGTTGATTCCGACTTGGGGGAAAATTGCCCCAGGGGTCAATGTCTGTCCCAGCCGGCATTTTTTTGCACGAACGGCTCTTACGGATGATTGCATTACACCGTTCACTCGGCATAGCCTGTAGCACCTTGCCCGCGATGGGCGGGCCGGCCATGTCATCCTCTCACGAAAGCGAAAGTCCGCCGGAGGGGTCTGCGTCTCGAAATGAAGCGGCTCCCAGCCGCGCTTCCTTTTTGGCGCGAACCCGCCGGGTGGAATGGAGTTACTCAACCAACGCCATCGTCAATTCCCTACTTAGTGAGGGTGAAAAGGCGTCGGGCTCCGCGTTTTGGTTAACCCCGGAAATCTTCATGTTGGGTATTTTGCGCTACGGCATGGAGCAGCGACACGATCCGCGCAGTCTTGAGGCTCGATTGGCCGGCCTGATTCCGGCACGGCTGGAAGTGCTTTCGGATGAATTAAAATTTCAATTTAAAAACAATTTAGGCAAAAGCGCGCAACCGGGAAGCGGGCCAACCCCCACGGAAAAATTGGAAGCGGTGCTGGCGAGCGCGGAAGAATCCGCCCAGGAGAGGTCCAAAGACCACATGGTCGGCGTCCGGCATCTTGTGGTGGCGCTGCTTCGCCCACCAGGCCCGGGTTTAAAGACGGGCTCGCGATGCGACCTGCCACAAAAGAACTTTCCTGTGGCGGATTTTGTTAAAATGCTCGTGGAGGACCTACGGTCAGAGCACCATAAAGACGTCGATCCTCCGGGGGTGTGGGAAGATGTCATCCGTGAATTGCAAGGTGGGCTCACCGCCGACGCCCCCGCCTCCCCACTGGCTAAAATCGGCGGGGCGCTCAACCTGTCGCGCTCGGCGCGGGATGACGAGGCGGCCTTGCGAGTGGATGAATATGCCCAAGTATTGAAAACGTTTTTTTCCCGGGCGGGGGACGGGGAATTTTGTTTTGCGCTGTATGGGCATTGGGGCCGGGGCAAAACTTTCCTGATGCAGCGGCTGGCAAAGGCGTTGGGCGCGAAGGACACCAACTATCAGACGGTTTTTTTCAGCGCGTGGAAATACCCGCGCACCCCGGAAGTGTGGGTGCATTTGTATGAAACCCTGGCCGACGCGGCGGGCGGCGGGGGCGGGCTGGACAAGCTGCCGCGCATCATCCGCGCCGGGATCGCGCGCAACGGGCCGTGGGCGCTCATCGGCGCGCTGGCAACGCTGGCGCTGGGCCTGCTGCCCAAGGGCCTGTTCCACACCGAGTCGCCCCTTTGGCTGCTGGCGCTGGGGAGCGCGTTGAGTTTCGGCGGCGTGACCTGGCTGGTGCTGCTCCTGCAAGGCGTCCGCAAAACCTCGAAGCGGCTTTCGAAAAAATTCCTTTCGACGCCGCACCACGATGACAAACTCGGGCTGCAGGCGACCATCGGCAAGGACCTTCGCGCGCTGCTGATTGGCTGGATGCCGAAGGACCATTTCCAATTCGGCCTGGCGGGCGTGGCCTACTTGGCCATCTCCGGAGTACTGACATGGTCGGCCTGGGCCTGGTTCGGCCAATCGGCTCCGGCGCAGACTCCTTATTACTGGCCGCAAATCACCGCCACCGGCTGCGTGGCGGTGCTGTGCCTGTGCTTGCTGGACTGGGTGATTAACGGCGGCGCCCCGCCCGAACGCGTGTTGCTGGTGGTGGATGATCTGGACCGCTGTGATTTGCGCCAATTGCTCTCGGTGATCGAGTCCATCAAATTGCAGGTGGAAGACCGGGAAATCAGCCGGCGGGTGCAGGTGGCGATGCTGGTCGAGGAGGATATTTTAAAAAGCGCGATTCTGGAAAAATACCGATCCTTGCGCGCACCGGGCGAGTCGCGGCCTTCCGAAGGCTGGTTTTCGGATGCGCGTCTCTTTTACGAGAATGGCGAAAAGTTGTTCAACGCCCACTTGCGCCTGCCACCGCTGGGGGAAAGCGAATTGCTGGACATTGTCAAAAAGATTGTTGGACGCGAACGTGAATATGCGACCGCCCTGAAGCGACAGGAAACACAAACCGAGATTGAACGCCTCAATCGGCGGATTGACAGTGGCAAGGATTGGGATTTCTGGGAGCGAACCAGCCCGGAGGATCCCGGCGGTCGGGAATATTCTCTCTCCGCCGGGGAGATAGCGGCAGATGTAACCCAGCGTGAGGCCTTGAAACAGCAACTCGCGCTCGCTCAGCCCATCCCGCCTGCCCCTGCACCGGTGGAACCGGCCGTCAAGTTCGAGCAGTCGGAGTATATTTTTGAAGCGAATGAAGAGGCGGCCCTGCAGGCCGCCGTTCCGCTTTTGCAAAAATCCGCCGCGGGGCGCTCGCTGGGACCGCGGGCCCTCCGGGCCTTTATCTTCCGCTACCAACTAGCGCGGCTGCTCCTGAGCCAATTGAACGTGCCCTGGACGCCCGAGCAATTGACGAAGGAATTGGTTAAGGCTTCGACGGGGCCATCCGCGTTAACGAACGATCCCATTGCGCGGGTGGTGTTGCAAATCTCGTAGTCGCCGTTACCGAAAAGAACCGGGCTGATTCCGTTTACCCGAACAATTCATCCTGCTTGGCTTTGGCGGGAACCGCGGGGGCGGGGGCGTGCAGGTGGCGCGGGGGGCGGGTGGTGCGGGCGGCGACGGCGTCCTCGCGTTCGCGGACAATGCGTTCGCCGATGGCGCGCACGTGCATGTGCAGCCATTGCGCGGTGCTGCTGGTCGAACGGTAATCGGCGGGGCCGTAGGCGTGGATGCGGCCGGTTTGCAGAAGGCTGTCGTTCTGCGCGAATTCGGCGGGGTTGGCGGGATCGTACACCGCGTAGGTCTGGCCGCCGTTGCGGCGCACGACGGAGAAGACCGGGATGTCGCTCGGGCCGTCGGCGATATAAATCATGTTCTTGATCGGCACGCGGCGGTCCTCGGCGCGGACGACGGCGTTGACGTCGATGGCGGGGTTTTTGTTCGAGCCTTTGTTGATTTCGAAAATGAAGCGCGTCTTGATGGTGTTGTCCACCATGACGCCGACCTGGGCGATTTCCCAGTCCACGCCGTCGAGCGCCATCTCCTCCTGGCGGCTGAAGTGCGGCGGCAGCGGATTCTCGACAAATTCGCAGCCGTAGATGCCCTCGACTTTGGGGGCGATGACGCTGCCGCGGATCATCTCGGCGAGGCCGGTGCTGATGATGTAGTGCTCGAGGGAGATTTCGTGGCGGGTGAATTCGGCGCGGGCCTGCACGGCGTCGCGGAGTTCGTCAAAAAATTCGGGCAGGCCGGGAAAAAATTGCAGGCGCCCGCCGAGTTCGCGCAGGCGGCGGTTGTTGAGGCCGCGCATCGGGCCGTTGCGCACATAGCTGAGCAGATGATTGAGGTAAATCGTCTCCTTGGAGGCATGCACACCGCGGCGCGCGTAGATTTCCGGCAGCTTGCGCACCTCGGCCCAAAAGTGGCGCTCGTCCACGCCGTAGTATTCAAAAATGGGCGCCTGCATGAAGCCGGGGATGAGCGTCTTGTCGAAATCCCAGATGACGGCGATGACTTCGCGGGCGCGCAGGTTGTTTTCCGGCTCAGGCATGAAGGTGAGTTTAGCGCGGCGCAACCCGGCTTAAAACAAAAATATGCTCACGGCGCGGGTCGCGGTGGCAGCACGCCTTGCAGCTTTTCCGCCAGGGCGGCGTCGCGCTTGTCGATGCCGGGGCGGGTGAGGTGGTAGACGGTGTTGTAGCAATCGTCGTGGGCGAGGAGGAGGTCGCCGGGGTCGTTGAGCACGGGGAAGTTCAGCCGGGCGCGCAAGGTGGCATCGAGCGCCGCAAGTTGCGCATGATAAAGCGCGAATTTTTGCCCGGGCAGCGGCGGAAAACAGAGATACACCTGCGCGCCGCGGGCCTTGGCGGCGGCGGCGAAGCCGTTGAGGCGCGCGATGATTTGGCCGAGGAACACCGGGGCGGGCGCGTGGAAATCAAAGGCAAAGCCCTCGGCGGGCGCGAGGGGCGGCTTCCCATAGTGGCCGATCATGTCGCCGCGTCCGTCGAAGGCCCCGCGGGTGAATTCGCCCTCCTCCTGGCGTTGGTGCGTCTTGTTGAGGTTGACGGCGTGGTCGCGCGCCGCGGCGACGTATTGGAGGAAATGATCGGCGATGTAAACGGGCTGGAGGGTCACCGGCCGCACAGGCAGGCCGCGAAAACTCGGCGCGGAGGTCCAGATCGTTTCGTCGTGCCGGGTGTCGTATTGGTAATGCTCGTATTCGAGCGAGAGCACGACGAGGTCGCCGGGGCGCAGGTAGGCGGCGGGGAAGTCGAGCATGACGTCGAGGCCGAGCGCGGCGTGGAGGCCGGTGTTGACGACCGGGCGGCCCAGCGCATGGCCGAGGTCCACGGCGTTGAGTCCCCAGGCGGTGTTCGAGCCGCCGACAAGGATGACGCGCCCGGGTTCATCGGCGCGGGCGAGGAGCGCGGCTTTGTCCTGCAGTGCATCCATGTAGCCTTGGTTGTTTCCGGACCAAACGGTGGACTCATACCAAGCCACGCCCGCGATCTGGATGGCGAGAAAGAGGCCCAGCTTGAGGAGAAAGCGGCGCATTAGAATGCGAAGTAGATGAAAGTGCTGGGTTCCGGTGGCGAATAAACCACGCAGGCCCAGAGCAGGATGGTGTAGAGCGCGTAACGCAACGGCAGGGGCCAGCGGATGGCCGCAAGCGGGTGGACATAGCGACGCCAGGTCCATTCCGCGGCAAGCAGGAGCACGCCGAAGACCATGAGGCGGCCGGGCTGCCACGGGCGCATCCCCGAGCCGGGCGCCCAGGTGGCGATGCGCTGGATAACCAGCAGCGCGTCATCGAGCGAGGCCGCGCGGAAAAAAATCCAGCAGAAGTTCACCGCGAGAAACGTCCCAGCCAGCCGCCACAGGAAGGCCCACGATGGCAGCCAGGGGCTGTCTTCCGCCGATGGCACGGCGGGCGGCGCGCCTTTTTTGCGGACGAGTTCTCGTGAGATGAGCAACAGGCCGTGCAGGCAGCCCCAGATGACGAACGTCCACGCCGCGCCGTGCCAGAGGCCGCTGATGAGGAAGACGACAAAGATGTTCGCGCAGGTGCGCGCGCGGGTGCCGCGGCTGCCGCCGAGGGGGAAATATAAATAATCGCGAAACCAGGTGCTGAGCGAGATGTGCCAGCGGTGCCAGAAATCCGTCGGGCTGGTGGCAAAATACGGGAAGGCGAAATTGCGCATCAGGCTCACGCCGAGCAGCCGCGCGCTGCCGATGGCAATGTGCGAATAGCCGGAGAAATCGCAATAGACCTGCAGGCCGAAGAAGAACGTGCCGAGCAGGAGCTGGCCGCCGCTGGCGTGCGGAACGTCGCCATAAACCTGGCGGACGTAGTAGCCGAAATTGTCCGCGAGCCACGCCTTTTTGACAAGGCCCCAGAGCATCTCGCGGCAGCCGGCGCAGGCCTCATCGTAGTCGAAGACCCGCGCCTTTTGAAATTGCGGCAGCAGGCGCTCGGCGCGTTCAATGGGGCCGGCAACGAGCTGCGGGAAAAACGAAACGTAGGCGAGGAAGTCGAGCAGGTTGCGCGTGGGCGTGAGCCGGCCGCGGTTGACATCGAAGATATAACTCAGCGACTGGAACGTGTAGAAGCTGACGCCGACGGGGAGGATGACATCGAGCGTGAGCTCGCCGACGGGCAGGCCCACGCGGTGGGCCATCGCGGCGAAGCTGTGCTCGAAAAAGTTGAAGTATTTGAAGAAACCGAGGATGCCGAGGTTGAAGGCGAGGCTCAGGCCGACGAAGACCTGGCGGCGGCGGTGCCCGGCGGGGCTGGAGTAGATGGCGAGGCCCAGGGCGTAGTCGGTGGTGCTCGACAAAAGAATCAGGCCGAGGAAGCGCCAGTCCCACCAGCCGTAAAAAAGGTAGCTGGCGATGAGGAGGACGAGGTTTTGCGCGCGCTTGGTCGGGAAGGTCCAGTAGAGGGCAAAGACCGTGGCCAGCAGGATCAGGTAGGTCAGGGAAATGAAGTTCACGGCGAAAGCGCGGCCCGGCGGCGAGCGCGGTTATGCCGGGCAGCGGAAAAATTGTCAATTTTCGAGGGTGGCGCAACCGGACTGCGGCGCAGGCTTCCCACGCCGCCCGATTTGCGCTAGGCTCTCCGCTTCCCCTTTACCGGAACCGCCCTTATGGAACTCCCGCCCATCGAATCTTTTGCCAAGCGCCTCGCCGAAATCGACGCGCTGATGGCGGCGTCGGACTTTTATTCGAACCAGCGGCGCGCGGCGGAACTGGGCCGCGAACACCAGAAGCTCACCGAATTGGTGGGGCTGCATGCGAAGCTGAAGCAGGCTGCCGAAGCCATCGCCGAAAACGAGGCGCTGCTGGCCGACCCGAAGTCCGATGCCGACTTGCGCACGCTGGCGGAGGAGGAGCTGGCCACGCTGCGCGCCGAGGCGCCGAAGCTGCACGAGCAGGTGATGCTGGCGATGCTGCCGCCCGACCCCTCGGACGCGCGCAACACGGTCTTTGAAATCCGCGCCGGCGCGGGCGGGGACGAGGCGTCGCTGTTCGCCGCCGAGATGTCGCGCATGTACATGCGCTACGCCGAAACGCACGGGTGGACGGTCGAGCCGCTGGACTCCAGCCCGTCGGAAGCCGGGGGCTACAAGGACATCACCTTTCTCATCAGCGGCGAGGACGTTTACCGCACGCTCAAGTGGGAAAGCGGCGTGCACCGCGTGCAGCGCGTGCCGGCGACGGAAGCCAACGGGCGCATCCACACCTCGACGGTGACGGTGGCGGTGCTGCCCGAGGCGCAGGAAGTCGATGTGCAGATCAGCCCGGACGAACTGGAAATCACCGTGGCGCGCGCCAGCGGCCCCGGCGGCCAGGGCGTGAACACCACGGACTCCGCGGTGCAAATCATCCACAAGCCGACGGGCCTGATCGTGAAATGCGCGGACGAGCGTTCGCAGCTCAAGAACAAGGCGAAGGCGCTGAAGGTGCTGCGCGCGCGGCTGCTCGAGCGCAAGCAGGAGGAGGAGGCCGCGAAATATTCCGCGCAGCGCAAATCGCAAATCGGCACCGGCGACCGCTCGGAGCGCATCCGCACCTACAATTTCCCGCAGTCGCGCGTGACCGACCACCGCATCGGCTTCACCGCGCACAACCTGCCGCAAATCATGGAAGGGCAGATCGACGAATTGCTCGCGGCCCTCGCCGCCGCGGAAAAAGCGGAGAAGCTACAGGCCCTGGCGGACAAGGCGGGCGGGAAAAATTGACTGGCCGGATTCGCTTGCGCGACTGTCCACCGATTGTTCCTCGGCCCAAGTCCCGCAGGGACGGCAGAAAGTAGCCCAGCGTTTCAACGCTGGGAGCCGCGATGGTAAACCGATCGAGTCCCGCAGGGACGAAAGAGCCTCCTCTTTTTTCTTTCGTCCCTGCGGGACTCACAAAATTTGCACTCCCCCTACCCACCCATGAATGGGTGGGCAATTTTCTGCCGTCCCTGCGGGACTAAAACGCCGCCAAGGCCAACCCGGCACCGACCGAGGTTCCCTCGCGGCGGAATTTCCGCGCGCCGGAACCGGGAGACAAAAATAATGCTTGCCGATGCATTGGAATCCGATGTATAAGGTGCGGCATGAACCTCAAAGGCAGCCTGCCGACCCTGATTTTGCAGAACCTGCGCGGGGGGCCGAACCACGGCTACCGCATCGCGCAGGAGATTAAACAAACGTCGAAGGGCGTGCTGGATTTCAAGGAAGGCACCCTCTACCCCGCCCTGCACGGGCTGGAGGCCAAGGGGCTGATTGTTTCTTCCACGCGGATGGAAGGCGGCCGCGAGCGGCGCTATTACAAGCTCACCGAGAAAGGCAAAAAAGCCCTGGCCAAGGAACGCCAGGAATGGCTCGCCGTCTCCGGGGCCATCAACCTCATGCTCAAGGAGGCCACATGACCCCGGCGCAACGAGACCCGTATTTTTACCGGCAGCCGCCGATGAGCCTCGCCGAATGGCTGGCCGTTGCCACGCAGGATCTCGCGCCGCTGGCGCAATCGGACATCCGCAAGGAAACCGAAGCGCGTTATGCCGGGTCGCTGCGGACCCACTCGGAAAGCGGCCAGCCTGAAGCGGTCGCCTGCGCCGCCGCGCTGGCCGAGTTGGGCGACGCCCAGGCCGCTCGTCAACGCTTCCGCCGCACGCACCTGAGTTTGGCGGATGCGCGGCAACTCCTGGCGCTGGATAAGTTCCATCCCTACATCATCATCAACGGCTTGAATTTCGGGCTCATTTTAATCCTCGCCATCATCAACCTACAGGCGTGGCCCGGCCTCGGAGACAATCGCCTTCCCCAAATTACGGTTTCCACCTGGGCGGTTGTGCTTTTGGCAGCCATTTTGCTTTTGGCCGACATTTTCTGCAAGGTGTTCTCCCGGCTTTGCCGGACACTGGTCAAGCTGCGCCAGCTATTGTGGATTCGTCTGCTGGGCCAGGTTATGATGAGCGCCCTTATCCTGCGCCTTAGCCTGAAGGCCGGCGAGGTTGGACTTGGCCGATTTCCGGAGGCGCTCCTTCTCTGTTGGTTCGGCGCGCAGGCGGTAAGCGGCGTCCGCCAATTCCGCCTGGTGTGGAAATTGGCCAAGGTGGCTGAAACGGACTTTCAACCGGCGGTGATGTCTGCAACCCATCCGAATCTGGGAGCGGTACCGCTGCTGACGCTCTATGGCTTGTTTCAATCTCCGCAATCCGAATTGGCCCGCGGCCTGCCGCTTATCGTTCCGTGCGGAAAGCAGCCGGCGGATGTGGCGGAGTGGCTGGAGTTGGCCACGGAGGACCTCGTGCCGTCAGCCCAAGCGCGCATCCGGCAGGAAATCGGGGCGCATTATGCGGAGGCCGTGCGCGTCCACCAGGAAGGCGGTCTGCCCGAGACGCAGGCCCACGCCGCGGCGTTGGCCGATTTGGGCAACGCCTACTCCGCCTCTTTGCGTTTCAATCGGCAGCATTTGACCAATTTTGACGTCCGCAAGTTGATGGAAGAGGCCAAGATCCAAATCGTTATCGGGATATGTTGGGTATTGTTTTACTATTTTAGCTTCAATTGGGCCGGCCTTCCACCGCCCTTGGGCTGCCTCGCCGGCGCTTTTTCCGGCTATTATGTTTACGGCTTCATCATGCGTTTCGTTAACGTGGGCGCCCGCCGAACCGCGCGGGTTGTGTCCCGGTTCACCGTTATTTTAGTGGCCACGCTGGCTTGGGTGAATGTGGGCATGTTCCTTTCGAGCAATGGGAGCGACTCCGATCCGGTGTTCAATTTATTAGGGTACATGGCCGCGTTGGGTTTCGCCCTGATTGCCTTGTCCCTCAGCCTTCAGAGTTGCCTCTGGTGGAAAAAGCTGCCCCATCCTCAAGAATGTAACCTGCCGCTGGACGGTCCGGCGGGCGCTTAAATAGCCGCGCCCTTTTCCATGATGCATTCCGAACCCGCTTCGCAAACCCTCGCCGACTGGCTGGCTATCGCCACCGGCAAGCTGGTGCCCTCGGCGCAGGCGCGCGTGCGCGCGGAAATCGAGGCGCATTATGCCGAGGCGCTGCGGACACATTTGGGCCGGGGCTTGTCCCAGGCTGATGCGCAAGTCGCCGCCCTGGCCGACCTCGGCGACGCGCAGGTCGCCGGTCGCCGCTTCCAGCATGAATTCCTGACCAAGGCCGAAGCCGCCGGCCTCGCCCGATTTAACAAGGGGGCCAACGGCATGCTGCGCTTCTTTTTTGTCTTCATGCTTGGGTTCATGCTGTTCGGCATCCTGATGTTTTTTCTGGATTTTTATGTCATCCGACACCGGCCCGACGCGCCGCCCTTGTGGGAGGCCGCCGCACTTTGGTCGATCGTCGCTTTTGTCTGCTTGGCTGGCTTCGCGGTGGTGACCATTGAATCCCGCCAACCGTTTACCGCGGCCAGCGCACGACTCGTGCAGCGCCTGCGGTTTTTGTTGAGATTCATGTTGCCGCTCATGTTTGTGGCCGTGGGATTGGTGGTGGGGTTTTCGGCTTTCTTCCATACCTCGTTCTTTCTGGGGATGGTTTGGCTCGTGCTCGCGCTGCAATTTCTCCATTGGCTAATTTACGAACTCCCCGCGGATGCGCGCCGGCTGCGCAAGCTGCGCCAGGTTACGGATGCCGATTTTGCCGCGAGGGAGTCTGGCGGCGGTCCGGGAACGGTCTAGCGCAATTCCCTGCCGATGTCCGCCAGGCGCAGGACGGAATCGCGCAGGCCGCCTTCGCGGGCGCGATTGGCCCAGGCGTTCATGAAGCGTTCGATGAGGGGCGGGAGCGCAGCCTTCAATAGCCGCGGATTCTTTTTCGTTTTCGCAAAGAGGGCGCGGTGGATGGCCCAGGACGCCATGTCCAACCCGGTGTCGAGTTCGCCGAGCGCGCCGAATTCCCAGAGATATTTTTCGCCGAGGCGGTAAAGTTTCTCGCGGCACTTGTCCATGGCGGCGACAACGGCATCGAGTTCCGCCGTGGTCAGCGTGGCGAGTTCCTTTTTCAACTGCGCGCGCGTGGCGAAGAACAGATTAAAATGCCGGCTGCGGTTGGGCAAAGGGTGCTTGAGCGGATTTTCGATGCGGCCGAGCTGGAGCAGCACGTCACCGTAGCCGGAGCCGAGTTTCTGGCTGAAGACCAAATCCACCGCGCGGGCGACGTCGGCGCGCTTGGCGGCTTTTTGGTTCCAGGCGAGGCCGGCGGCGTAGGCAATGCCGGGATACATGATGGGCCAGGGCTGATGGTTGCCGCCGTCGCCCCAGGAAGTGAGCAGCAGGCCCTCGGCGCCGTGCGCGCGGCCGTGCTTTGCGGCGCTGGCGAGATTGGCGAGCATGTTGTCGGTGCGGCCGGTGAAGGTGTTCCACGCCGAAGTGCCGGGGCAGACCCAGAACTTGCGCTGGGCGGCGGCGAGGCGCGCGCATTGTTCGGCGAAGGGATGGTTGGCCTCGTAGCCCCAGAGGAGGGCGGTGGCGTCGGCGGGCACCTCGTCCACCAGTTCCGGCGCTTCCAACAAGATGTCGGCCCAGAAGAGCATTTGCCTGCCGTGGCGCGCGGCCTGGGCGTGGAGCTTTTTCAGGAAGTTGAGGTAGACGCGGTGCTTGCCGAATTTTTTGACGCGCGCCTTGCTCCAGCCCAGGCCGAGTTCCCACGGTTCGTCGCCCCCGACGTTGAAGCGCGGTGACTGGAAGTGCGGCAGATATTCGGCCCATAATTTATCCAGGAAGCGCAGGCTGGCGTCGCTGGGGCGCAGCGTGGTGCCGTGTGGCACGCGGCCTTTCAGCGGATGGGTGAACCCGCGCGGGCACTCGGCAAGCTGGCGATATGGCGGATGCTTCAGCCATTGCTCGAAGTGGCCGAAGGAATTGAAATTTGCCGAGAGCTCGATGCCGTTTTCATCGCAAAGCCGTTGCAGCTTCGCGAGGTCATCGGGCGTGAGCGGGTCGGCGTCGCGCCAGACGCGCTGATGTTTGCGGAAGGCGAACGTGTGCTCGGTGTAGAGTTGGAGGTGATTGTATTTCAGCGCGGCGAGCTGGCGCACGAGCACGCGCAGGGCCTCGTTTGAAGGCACTTTGCCGCGGCTGATATCGAGCATGAAGCCGCGCACGGGGAAATCCGGCGTGTCCTCGATGCGAAGACACGGCAGGACGTCGCCGCACTGTTTGCGCAACTGGTCGAACGTCGTGAGGCCGTGCGCCAGGCCGCGCGCGCTGCCAGCCACGAGCGAACTGTAACGCGTGGTGATTTCGAGTTCGTAAGCCTCCGCGGCCAAGGCGGGGTTAAGGAACGTGCAAATTTTCGGGCCCGCTTTCGGCACGCGCTGCGCGCCGCGCGTGCGCTCGACGAGTTTCGGCGGCGGCCAGAGGAAAAATTGGTCCGGGTTTGGGCGCATGGGCTACTTTTTCTCCTTTCGCTCGCCGGAAAACAAGTATTGTTGCGCGAGGCCGGCGAGCGGGCCGAAGTGGGCGCGGCCAAACTGCGCGACTTGCGCCGGCCGCCAGCCGCGCAGGCCGTAGCGCTCCGCCATCGCGCGCAGAATCCAGGTGTCCACCGGGAAGGCCGCGTAATTGGCCGCGCCGAAGAGCAGCACGCAATCGGCGATCTTGGGGCCGACGCCCGGCAGCTCCGCCAGCCAGGCGTGCGCCTCGGGGTAAGGCGCGGCCGGAATTTTCTTTTCCCAACCGGGGCACTCCCCCAGCCGCTTCGCCGTCTGGTGAATGAAGCGCGCGCGATAGCCGAGGCCGCAGGCGCGCAACTCGCCTTCGGGAATTTCCGCCAGGCGCGGCCACGCGGGGAGCGCGTGGACGCCGCCCCAAATCGGCTCGCCGAAACGCGCGGCCATTTTTTCGCAGAGTTGCGCGATGTGGGGAATTTGCTTGGCGCTGCTGCAGAGAAACGCCAGCAGGGTCTCGCCGAACGGCTGGCGCAACAGCCGCAGCCCGCGCCAGGCGTGGAGGCGTTTTTCAATCACCGGGTCGGTGCGCCAGGGCAACTGGTCGGCCAGCGCGGCGAAGTCCACGTCCGCCGCGAAATAATCTTCGACGGCGGCAGCGGTGTGCGCGAGCGAGGCGGGCGCGCTCCACTCCAAAAGCTCGCCGGGGCCGGAGCGCACGCGCGCAATGGTGCGGCCCCAAACGCCGCGCCAGACTTCGCCGCCGGTTTCCGCATCGTGCCGCCAGCGAAAGGCTTGGCCGCCGCGCAAGGTTTCCGCCAGCGCCGCGGGGGAAATCGAGAGAGGCCGCGAGGTGGGCCGCCAAGGCTGCCACTCGCCTGCCGGTGGGGCGCCGCGCTCGAGGGACTGTTTCAAGGGGCCGCGTCGCGCGAGCGCGAGGCTCAGGGTTGGGCCGGGGCGGGCGCGTTGACCGCAACCGTCGCTGCGGGCGGCAACTGCCAGAGGAAGCTCTGCCGGTCGGCGAGCAATTTGCCGTCGGCGTCCTTGAGCGTCACCTTGTAGGCGGTGAGCTTCAGGTTCTTGTCCGTCCAATCCGGGCCGGTGAGGCCGAGGAGGATTTCGGTGAAGGTGCCGGTGTTGCCCGTAAAAACAAAATGCGCGTGGCGGGGGCGGGGATCGTCGCCGCGGATGTAATCGACGTCGGCCTGCGTGCCGGCGGGCAGCGTGACCCCGGGGTGCCAGGCGAGGCTGATAATGAAGTAGTAGCCGGCGCGGTCGGCGGGGTCGGTGCGCAGGATGAGGCGGCCGCTGGAGTTTTCCTTGCCGGTGAAATATTCCGAGATGCGCACGAAGTCCTGCGCGGGAATGTAGCGGTGGTCGATGTGCGAAATGGCGACGCCGGGCGTGCTGATGCTGGCGGGCCCGCTGGTGGCGCTCGACGGCGGCGAGCTGCACCCCGCGAACAAAGCCAGCGCGGCGGCCAGGCCGGCGCGGGTCCAGAGTCGTCGCGATGAAGGAGCGCGCATGGGGAAGACGCCGGGCGGCGCCAATCAGGCCTTGTCCTTTTTGGAGGCCTTGGCGGCTTTGGCCGCGGTGGCGGCGGCTTTGAGGGCGGCCTTGCGGCGCTTTTGGTAAGCGAGGCGGCGCTTGCGTTTGATGCCTTTATTGTACTGTTTGCTCATAGAGGAGGGGAAAGCTTGTGGGTAGCGCGGAAGCCCGGCGGGGTCAAGGGCGCAAATCGCTCACGCCTCATACTCGGCCCAGGAGGTGCTGGTTTCCCACACGCGCACGCGCACGAGGCGCACGCCGCGCGCGAGGGGATATTTCGCCCGCGGGCGGGCGGCGTAGGCGGCGAGGCGCTTTTGCGCGGCGTCGAAAATCACGCGCGCCATGACTTCCGTTGTCGGGTCGCGATCCGCAAAGGCGATGATTTGTTTGCCGTAGGCGGCCTGCAGTTTCTTGAAGTTCTTGTCCTGGGTGTTCACGCAGAGCGCGTGGTCGAAGGATTGCAGGTATTCGCCCACGGCGTCCTTGACCGCCTTGAAGTCGCAGACCATCTCGTTGCGGTCGAGTTCGGCGGCCTCGAGCACCAGCTCGACCTTGCGCGAATGCCCGTGGGGGAATCGGCACAGGTCGGGGTGCTTCGAGAGCATGTGGCCGCTCTCGATTTCGAAAATTTTGCAGATGCGGTAGGGCATGGAAAGGCAATCCGGATCAAGCGGAATTTGTGCCGCAAAAAGGCACAAGAGCCATTGAGTCCGTTTGGTGATTTTTGTGCTTTTTTACGGCTTAAGGTTTGTGAAAAAATCAATTCAGGTGCCGCGCGTGTTGCCGAACAGCGCGATGTGCAGACGGGGACTATAACGATAACCGTGGGCTTTGCAAAGCCGGACCACGGCCGGTTCGCGGGCGCGCAGGACCTCGACGGTGACGCCCTCGGGCATGAGCAGGACTTTTTCGGGCGGAATATTTCCGCCCAGTTCGCGCAAGAGCGATTGGATTTCGGCGACATCCGCCTCGCCGGCCACGACGAATTTCAACTGACAAGAATACTGCTCGATCCATGCGCGCACGACCTCCGGCTGCCAGCGGAGTTTTTCGTGGCGCTCGCGCAGTGCGGGGGCGGCGCGGTCGTCGGGCGCGGAATTTTTGAGCTTCGGGCTGAGGGAGGCGAGGTCGCAGGCGATGCCCTCGGGCGCGATGGTCGCGGCGGTCTCGAGGGTGATGTGCTTGCCGAGTCGGCGCAATTCGGCGGCGAGTTCATGGATGTCCCTGGCCACCATCGGCTCGCCGCCGGTGAGGACGACGTGCCGCGCGGGGAACTTTTCCACTTCGCGCAAAATTTCCGCGACGGATTTTTCCGCGCCCTCGGGCTGCCACGATGCATACGGCGTGTCGCACCAGTTGCAGCGCAAATTGCAACCCGCCGCGCGCACGAACACCGACGGCGTGCCCATCAGCTCGCCCTCGCCTTGAATCGAATAAAATATTTCGGAGACGAGCATGGCGCGACATTCGTTATTCAGGCAACAACTCCGTCAATTCTTCAATCATGAAATCGGCTTCGCGCGCGCGACCGGCAATCTTCTCGGGCCAGATTTCACGAATGACACCGGCAATCATGACGGTGGTGAAACCCAGCGCCCGTGCCGCTGTCAATTCGCCCACACTGCCATCCGCGACGTAAACACATTCTGAGGCCGGGAGCCCAAGCGCCTCCAAACAATGAAGATAAATCGGCGGCTCGGGCTTGAGGAGCCCGACTTCGCAGGAGAACACAGCGCTATGAAAATGTTCGCGCAAGGGCGATTGCGGCCATGCTTGAATTTCACTGGCGTCGGCGTTGCTAATCAGGCCGAGCTTGCGCCCGGCGCGGCGGAGTTTTGTCAGCACGCTCAAATTGGCCGGTGGAATATGGGTCAGGGAGCCGGCGAAGCGCGTGAGCCGGTTGGCCACAGCACGCTCAATGACACTGTCTTCGATGCCCGGGTTGATCGCCCGCGCCAGACCTTCGACAATTTTTCGCGGCTCACGCTCCAGGCCCGTGAGTCGCGCACGCGAGGTCTCAAACAATTGCCTTTCCCATGCTTCGCGCGGCACGCCGAGCATCGCATAAGTCATCGGGCCCGCTGACCAAGTGGATTCCCGCGCCGTCAGGGTGTGGAACAAATCAAAGACCACGCCCTTCGCGGAATGAATGCGCTGTTGTACCGGACTCATGGCACGTTCGCATTTCGTGGCCTCGCCGGCAGCGGCGCGGTGCTGGCGTAGGTGGTCGGGTCGGGCAGGTGAGCGAGGAGGAAGGCTTCGCGGCGTTCAACGCACGTGCCGCAGGTGCCGCAGTGGAGGGCGCCGCCTTTGTAGCAGGACCAGGTATGGGCGAAGTCCACGCCGAGTTCGTGGCCGCGCGCGGCGATTTGCGCCTTGGTAAGATTTATGAACGGTCGCAGCAGCTCGATGCCCGCGTAGGTGCCGAGGCGCAGGGCGTCGCCCATGGCGCGCATGAAGTCCTCGCGGCAGTCGGGGTAAATCGCGTGGTCGCCGGCGTGGGCGGCGATGACGAGGCCCTGCGCTTCGATGGACTCCGCATGGCCCGCGGCGATGGCGAGCATGATGCCGTTGCGAAACGGGACGACGGTCTGCTTCATCGTCGCCTCCGCGTAATGGCCGTCGGGAATCGCCGCGCCGCCTTTTAACAAGGCGGAGGAAAACAGGTCCGGCAAAAAACCGAGTTCCACGGCGCGGTGCGGGATGCCCAATTTCTCGCAATGCCATTTCGCCAACGGGATTTCGCGCGCGTTGTGCTTGGAGCCGTAATCGAAGCTGAGCGCGCCGGCCACCGTGTGCCGCGCGCGGGCCTCGTAGAGCGCCGCGGTGGAATCCATCCCGCCGCTGAGCAAAACGACGACCTTCATTTGCCGCGCCAGAATTTTGGGGCCGTGGCCGCGGCGCCGGGACGGGGATGCTCGGCGACGACGGCGAGACCAAGGCCGCCGCGCGGGGAAAACTTGCCTTCGACGCGCATCACCTTTGGCCGGCAGGCACGCACCAGGTCGTCGAGGATGCGGTTGATGACGGCTTCGTTGAAGGCCGGCTCGTTGCGGAAGGCGGCGAGGTAGAATTTCAGCGCCTTGGTTTCGAGGCACTTTTGGCCGGGAATGTAGTCGATCGTGATGCGCGCGAAATCGGGCTGGCCGGTGACGGGGCACAGCGAGGTGAAGTCCGGGCAGTCGAGATGGATCCAGTAGCCGCGCTTGGGCTGTGGATTGGGGAAAACTTCGAGGCGGGCGTCGGCGGGCGAAGCGGGCAAGGCGGCCTCCGAGCGGCCGAGCAGCGACAGCCCCGCGATGGTTGGGCGGGTGCGTTTCATGCGCGTGTGATGCGTGGAAGGAGGGGATTATCACCGCGCGGCCCCCGGCGCAAGCCCAAGGCGGGGGGCGGTGACGTCGGGGTGGTGCGGGCGCTCCGCGCACGCCATCAACGCGCACTCCGTGCGCGCCCCACGCCATGGTTGCATTTCCCAAGGCGCTTGGGCAAACTGCGGGTTCCCCATTCCCCGTTGTTCCACCCTACTCCCCCACTCCCCATGAGAAACCGTCTGTT
>DASZWY010000044.1:0-40204 GCA_035546135.1 Opitutales bacterium | reverse complement strand
AAGGACGCATTCATTCTCGAAGGCGGCAACGGCCTCAAGCCCGGGGTGGCCATCGTCGCGGACTCGACTTGGAACTCCATCAGCGCCGCGAACAAATTGAAAGTGCAGTGGGACGATGGCGCCAACGCAAACCAATCCAGCGACAATATCGCGAAGGAAGCGGCGGACCGCGCGAAGCAAAGCGGTTTCGGCGCCGGCAATTCCGCGGACGGCAAAACCATCGAGGCCGCCTACAATTTTCCATATCTTTCCCACGCCACCCTCGAGCCCCAAAACACCACGGCGTGGTTCAAGCCCGATGGCACGCTCGAAATCTGGTCGCCGTCGCAATCGCCGGGCAACATCCCGCGCGCCGTCGGCGCGTTTGGCGCGAGCAACGTCGTTGTGCATTTGACCCGCAGCGGCGGCGGCTTTGGCCGGCGGTTGCAATCGGACTTTGCCACCGAGGCCGCGGCCATCGCGCAGAAGGTCCCGGGCGTGCCGGTGAAACTGACCTGGACGCGCGAGCAGGACATCGGCAGCGATGTCTATCGTCCTGCCGGCTGGCATTTCTTCAAAGGGCAGGTGACCGACGACGGCAAAATCGCCAATTGGAGCGATTACTTTGTTCCGGTGCAGGGCGGGGCGTTCAATAACAACGAGTTTTCCAGCCTCCGCGTGCAATCGGCCCAGCCGATTCAAACGGGCGTGCCGACGGGTGCTTGGCGCGCGCCGAACGACAACGCGAACTTTTGGGCCACGCAAAGTTTTCTCGACGAGCTGGCGCACGCCGCCGGGCGCGATCCGCTGGATTTCCGCGTTGAACTGCTCGCGCAGGATCGCATCAACAGTTACGACGCCGCGCGCATGACGAACGTCGTGAAGCTCGCCGCGGAAAAAGCCGGCTGGGGCAAAAAGCTGCCGAAAGGGCAGGGGATGGGCCTGGCCTTCACCTTCAGCCATCGCGGCTATGTCTGCATCGTCGCGGAAGTGACGGTCAGCAAAGCAGGTGACCTGAAGGTCGATAAAATGACCGCGGGCGTGGACATTGGCGGAGTGGTCAACCTCAGCTCCGCGGAAAATCAGGTGCAGGGCGGCATGATTGACGGGCTGGGCTCGGCCTGGTTCCCGCAAATCACCATCGCCAAGGGACAACCTGAGCAGACGAATTTCGACGAGTATCAACTCATCCGCGTGCCGGACGCGCCGCCCACCGACGTGCATTTTGTCAAAGGCGATTACAGCGTTTCCCCCACCGGCCTCGGCGAGCCGGCACTGCCGCCCTCGGCGCCCGCGGTGTGCAATGCCATCTTCGCCGCCACCGGCAAGCGCATCCGCACACTGCCGTTTGCGACCGAAGACTTGAAATGGTCGTGAGCGCCCTCCCGATATTTTGCGGCGCGGCGGTCCACCGTGTAATTTCACCCTCATGAGCGCCCTTCTGGAAGAACTCCCGCCGCCCGTCCGCGAACTGGACCGCCGCAGTTTCCTGAAAGTCAGCGCCATCGCCGGCGGCGGGCTCTTGCTGGGGCTGCGGCTTGGTCCAGCCACTGCGCTCGGGCAAACGGTCTCGGCGGGGGCGGCTGCGAGTTTTACGCCGAACGTGTTTATCCGGCTGATGCCGGATGGCGCGGTGGCGCTGATTGCGCCTAATTCCGAAATGGGCCAGGGCGCCAAGACCGCGCTGCCGATGATTCTCGCCGAGGAAATGGACGCGGACTGGAAAAACGTCACCGTTTACCAGGCCGACCTCAACCCGGCGTATGGCCGGCAGTCGGCGGTGGGCAGCGGTTCGACGCCGGGCAATTACGCGCCTCTGCGCCAGGCCGGCGCGACCGCGCGTGTGATGCTGATTTCCGCCGCCGCGCAAACCTGGGGTGTCAATGAAAGCGAGTGCGCCGCGGACAAGGGCTTTGTCATCCACGCCGCATCCAACCGGCGTTTGTCGTACGGCGAATTGGCCGCGAAGGCCGCGACACTCCCGCCGCCCGCAAATGCGCCGCTGAAGGATCCCAAGGATTTCAAGCTGCTCGGCACTCGTGTGCCCGGCGTGGACAATGCCAAGATTGTCACCGGCCAGCCGTTGTTTGGCATTGATACGAGACTGCCCGGGATGCTTTACGCCAATTATGTCCGCTCTCCGGTGTTTGGCGGCAAGCCGGTGAGCGCAAACCTCGATGAGGTGAAAAAACTGCCGGGAGTGAAGGACGCGTTCATGCTCGAAGGCATCAGCGGCCTCGCCCCGGGGGTCGCCATCGTCGCGAATTCAACCTGGAACGCCATCAATGCGGCCAACAAGCTGCAGGTCGTCTGGGATAACGGCGCCGGCGCGACGTTAAGCAGCACGGAATTTGCCCAGCAGGCGGAGAGTTTTGCGCAATCGGCGCCGGTGGCGGCGCCCGCGGGCGCCACGGTGGTCGAGGCCGCCTACCATTATCCCTTCCTTTCCCACGCCACGCTCGAACCGCAAAATTGCACGGCGCTGTTCAAAAACGGCGTGATGGAAATGTGGTGCCCGACGCAGGTGCCGTCCTCCGGCCAGCGGCTGGTGGTGAACGGCCTGGGATTGTCTCCGGCCAACGTGGTCGTGCACGTCACGCGCGTCGGCGGCGGGTTTGGCCGGCGCGGCTCGAATGAATTTTCCCTCGAAGTGGCCGCCATCGCGCAAAAGTTTGAGGGCACTCCCATCAAGCTGACCTGGACGCGCGAGCAGGACATGCACCAGGATAATTACCGCTCCGCCGGCTGGCACTATTTCAAGGCCGCAGTGGACGGCGCGGGCCAGGTCGTCGCGTTGACGGACAGTTTTGTCAAAAAGGGCGACCCGAACAACGTCTCGCAATTTCCCTTTAACGCCATTCCCGGTGCGCGGGTGGTCACGAACAGCGTGCCGGGCAACGTGCCGACGGGTTACTGGCGCGCGCCCGGCGACAACGGCAATTGCTGGGCGGTCCAGAGTTTCGTGGACGAGCTGGCGTACGCCGCGAAAAAAGACCCCGTAGCTTTCCAACTGGGACTGCTTTCGGCACTCCCCGCATCGCCTGCGGGTGGCGCGCGCGGCGGTCGCGGCGGCATGTCCGCCTCGCGCATGAACGCCGTCGTCAAGCTCGCCACCGAAAAAGCCGGCTGGGGCAAAAAACTCCCGCGCGGGCAGGGGATGGGCTTCGCCATTTCTTCGACGAACAACGCTTGTGTGGCGGTGGTGGCGCAGGTGACCGTCTCACCGGCGGGCGATTTGAAAATCGACAAACTCGTCGCCGCGGTGGATGCCGGACTCATTGTCAACCTCAGCTCCGCCGAGAGCCAGGTGCAGGGCTCGATGATTGACGGCATCGGCGCGGCGTGGTTTCTCAAGGTCACGGTGGACCAGGGCCGGGCCGAGCAAAGCAATTTCGACGAATACCCGTTGATTCGCCTGTCCGATGCTCCGGCTATCGCCGAAGTTCATTTCATTCCCTCGACCACCCCCCCCACGGGCCTCGGCGAACCGGCGTTGCCGCCCGCCGCGCCCGCGGTGTGCAACGCCATTTTCGCCGCCACCGGTAAACGCATCCGCACGCTCCCCTTTGGCGCGGAAGATTTGAAGTGGTCGTGAGCGACCCGATTGGACTCGTCTTGCTCGCCGCCGGCGGCTCCTCGCGCCTGGGCCGGCCGAAGCAACTGGTGGAATATCGCGGCCGGCCTTTGTTGCGCCGCGCCGTGGAAACCGCGCTGGCCTCGCGCTGCCGCCCCATTGTTGTCGTCCTCGGCGCGGAGGAGGAAAAATGCCGCGATGTTTTGCGCGGTCTGCCGGTCACGCTGGTGGTGAATGCGGATTGGCGCGACGGCATGGCGTCGTCCATTCGCGTGGGCATTGCGGAAATGGAAAAGGCCGATGTGCGTGTTTCCGCCATCGTGCTGTGCGTCTGCGACCAGCCCAAGCTCACGGTCGGGGTGCTCAACGCGCTGGGCGACCAGCACCGGCAGGGCGCGAAAATCGCCGCGGCGGAATACGGCGGACAAATCGGCGTGCCCGCGTTGTTTGACGAAATTTATTTTCGGCGGCTCAAGGCATTGGCGGGCGATGCAGGCGCGCGCGGCCTGCTGCGGGAACTGCCGGAGGGCGTGGCGCGCGTGCCGTTCCCCGGCGGCGAAACGGACGTGGACTCGCCCGCCGATTGCCCGCCGCGCTAACGGTGTTTTTTGGTTGGACACCCCCGGCGGGGGCGTTACCATGGAGGCCAGCTTTGCGCCTGGCGTTTCCGATGAGCAACCAAGACTTTGAAAATTTCCCGGATGGCGAATGGGAAGACCGCGGCGAACTCGCCTGGAACGAGTTCGACTGGCAGCAGTATTTGAAGCAGAACGACAAGGAAATCGCCCGCTTCCTTGCGCTTTATTACCAGCAGCAGCCCGGCGCCGATCATCTCGATGAAGTGGCGCGCCTGATGGGCTGGGGCGATCAGGAATGGGCGCCGGGCGACGAACCCGCTTCCACCCCCTCAACGGCCAATGGCGCCACGCCGGCCGCCGACTCCGCCGCCGCTGCCGAATTTTTCGACGAGGACTTTGACGATGACGTGGACACCTACACCATCCACAAGCACCCGGTCTTCATTGCCACCCGCGGCCTCTATCAGCACCTCTATCATGTGTGGGAACGTTTTCTGGCCAGCGGGAATGACTTGAGCATCAATGCCAGCCTCGCGTGGCAGTTTGCCGCGAGCCTGCACGCGGGCGAGTTGAACTCCATCATGGCGATTTACGCCCTCGATTTGGGCGACTTCACGCTGGCCATTTGCCACCTGAAAAATGCCCTGAGCGCGGTGAATCATTCCCTGAGCCTTTTGCACCGGCTCCCGCTGGCGAGCACGGGCGTGCCTGGCCAGTTTTTCCGCGACGTGCAGACGAGCTTGTTCGATTTGCGCGAAATCTGGCTGCGCGTCATGAATGATTGCCGCGAAGAAAACCGCCGCCGGACGCCGGGCGAAACGGAAGAACAAGAGTAAGGTAACTCATTTCAGGTAAACGTCTTAATTGATAGAAACCACATTGAGTTGAGGCGATTGTGCAGCAGTCCAAAATGGAACCTTTCGGGTTCTAACGGTTCAAAATAGGCTTACACTATGCGAGAAAATGGTGTAGCGATATAAAATCCCCCAAAGACATTCCATGAAGACGCTTTCCCCTCTTGCCGCGGTGGTCTTTGTCTCCCTGATGCCCGCGGCCATGGCGCAGTTGCGTCCCGGCGGCGCGGCACCCCGGCCCAATTTCAATCCGGCGCCGGCCCAGCCCGGCAACGCTGCCCCGAGCCAACCCGCCGCCGCGCCCGCCCAGCCGGCGGGCACGCCCCCGCCGGCGAGCGGCACGTCCGCCGGCCTGCAAACTTCGACGGACCCGCAGAACAGCAATGTTTGGACGCTCGCAGACAAAATTCTCAATTCCGACAGCCTCGGGGTTGACAGTGAAAACGGCATTTTCACCTGGCACAATTCCAAGTTCAACGTGGGCGACAACCTGGCGCTCAATGCGCGCTTCGAACGCTACCTGAGCTCGCCGGGCTTTCCGGACACCACGCAAACCTACCAGCAGGTCCTCAAGCAAATTGAAACGCGGTTGGCGCCGGACCCGGGGGTGGATGGCAACTTTTCGCAAGACAAGAAAAATGAGCAGGTGTATGAAGCCTGGCAGTTGCTCGCCGATGCCGCGAAATATCCCGAGGACGGCGGGGCCTCCGCCATTTTGGCCAACCAGGTGTTGAATGCCTGGCGGGTCCGTGCGGAACTCAGTAACAATCGCGCGGAGTATGACGCCATCATCGCCAAGGAAAGGGAAAAGCTGAAAGACTCGGGCCTGAGTCTCGCGCTGGCGAAAGGCTCGCTCATCCCGCCCGGGCAGGCGCCGGGCGGCGGCGGCGGTTCGTCGGGCAATCGCAACGGCTCGAATCTGGCATCCGCCGGACGAAGCAATTCGGGGTCGAACAACAGCGGTTCCAACAGCACCAACAGCTCTTCGGGAAACTATCTTTCGGATGGTGTGCTGAACATCGCCAATACCACCTCGAGTATCGGCAGCGGCAACAATCAGGGTAGCTCCTCCAGTGATTCAACCGGCGGCTTGAACGCCGGGACGCCGGGCAGCAGCACCAACCCCGCGGATGCGCTCAATGGCCTGACGCAACCCTTGGGCGGCCTGACCTCGGCGCTGGGCACGGTCGCCAACAACCAGGTGTCGGGCCTCGGCGGTGTAAATGGCC
This sequence comes from Opitutales bacterium, assembly GCA_035546135.1. GTDB lineage: Bacteria > Verrucomicrobiota > Verrucomicrobiia > Opitutales > JABDGR01 > JABDGR01. Next base: position 33,990 of record DASZWY010000044.1, on the reverse strand, counting down.
CAAGCCTGACGCCGCTCATGCAGGACAACGCCGACCTGATGCGCCTGTATCTCAAGGAGAATCTGCTCGACGCCGACGCCACTTCGATGGGCCTGCAGGCCAAGCTCCAGTACCAGACGCAATTGCTGGCGTTCATCGCCCAGCGCCATTTCCAGCACAGCCTCATCGCCGGGGAGTTTTACGAGCATCTCTTCAAGGGCTCCCAGCAGCGCATGAACGTCGCGCAGGAGGAGATGGCCCGCTATTTCAACACCGACAACGTCGTCCCCTCGGTCAACAGTTTCGAGTTCATTTCCCACGAGGCCATCGCCGACGTGGATTCCGGCATGCGGTCGGTCGAGGCCGCTTATGATGCAGGCGACCGCTGGACGGCCCTCGAACAACTTAAGCAAACTTTCCTGCTCGGTGAAAACCTGCCTTCCGTCCAGCAGTTCGAGCCAGCCAAGCGCCGGGTGCTCCTCGCCATTTATCGCAATGCGAGTATCTTGAAGCACACGATGGAGGCCCGCGACTATGCCACGGCGGAGGAAACGGTGAAAAACATCCAGGCCGAGGCGAAGGACTTTGAGGCGGCGCCCGTGCTCTCCGCCATCAAGGAAGCGGAGCAGACCAGCACCAGCTACGTGCTGGCGGCCGGCCAGGCGGCAATGTCAGGCGACACCGACCGCGTCACCGACAGTCTGCAGAAGGCCACGCAGCTTTGGCCGCTCAATCCGGAAATCAACAATTTCAGCAAGGGCCTGCTCGACCGCACCAACCTGCAAAACGTCGGCACGCAGAAGTTTGACGATTTGTATGCCAATCATGACGACCGGGCCATCTTTGACTCGCGCGACGAAATTGGCCTGGCAGTGTATCAAGACCCCGACCGTTCCGCCAAACTCAAGGCCATTCTCAGCCGCATGGGCCAGGTGGAAATGGCCATCGCGTTTGCCGATCAGGCGCTCAAGCAGAACAACGGCTATGCCGCCTGGGAAACCTTGCAGTCCGCCGCGGATATCGAGCCCAACGACCCGGTGCTCGCCCGCTCGATGCGCACCGTCGCCCCGCGCGTGCCGAATTTCGTCGCCGCGCTCGATTCCGCCGACCGCGCCACCAAGGCCGGAGATTACGCCGTCGCTCTCAATTATTACCTGGAGGCCCAGGATCTGTATCCCGCTTCGCGGATTTGCTCCGATGCAATTGCCGACTTGAGCGCGAAGTTGATGGCCAGGTTGAACCCCCGCGGCCCCTCCGCCAAATCGCTGGCGCAGAAGCAGGCGGTGCAGTCCGCTGCTAGTCCCAGCGCGGCCTCGGCGCCCGCGCCCACGCCTCCGGCGGAAAGCAAACCGGTGGCCAAGGCGGACACGAACTCCTAGCATTTCCTGCCGGTCGGCCCCCCGAGCGGGGATTTCAGGCTTGTCCCCGCACCCATCGCCCGCTTTGTTGGGCGGTTTCCACCCAAGCGCGGAACATGCAACGCACTCACCATTGCGCAGAATTGACCCAGTCAGACACCGGGCGTGACGTCATCCTCATCGGCTGGATTAACGCCGTGCGCGACCACGGCGGCCTCGTCTTTGTCGACCTGCGCGACCGCGCCGGACTGACCCAGGTGGTGCTCGACCCGCAAAACACGGCTTTGGCGGCCATCATCCCCACCCTGCGCGACGAATCGGTCATCGAAATCGCCGGCAAGGTGCAGCCCCGTCCGCCGGAAACCATCAACCCGAAGCTCGCCACCGGCCACATCGAGGTCCACGCCAGCCGCATCACCGTCCATAACCATTGCGCAACCTTGCCGTTTCCTCTTGAGGACGAAAAGGCCGAGAAGGTCAACGAGGACCTGCGCCTGACCTACCGTTACCTCGACCTGCGCCGCCCGACGAGCTACCGCCTCCTGGAGATGCGTCACCGCGCCACGCACTCCGTCCGCCAATACCTTGACGAGCAAAAATTTTTGGAAATCGAGACGCCGACACTCTTCAAGAGCACACCCGAGGGCGCGCGGGAATTTTTGGTGCCGAGCCGCCTCAACCCCGGCCAGTTCTACGCCCTGTCGCAGTCGCCGCAGCAGTACAAGCAGATGCTGATGGTCGCGGGGGTGGAGCGTTATTACTCCATCGCGCGATGCTTCCGCGACGAAGACTTGCGCGCCGACCGCCAGCCGGAATTCACGCAAATTGACCTCGAAATGTCCTTCATCGAGCGCGAGGACATCTACGCGCTCATCGAAGGCATGCTCAAGCGCGTGTGGAAGACCGTGCTGGGCCGCGACGTGCCCACGCCGTTCCCGCGCCTGGCTTACCGCGACGCCATGAACCGCTTTGGCGTGGACAAGCCGGACACGCGTTTTGGCCTCGAACTGGTGGAGTTGTCCGACGTGTTTCGCGCGTCGGCCTTCAAGGTTTTTGCCGGCGCGGTGCAAAGCGGCGGCGTGGTCAAGGCCGTCAACGCCAAGGGGCTGGCCGACATCACCCAGGGCGAACTCAAGGGCCTGGAAGACATCGCCAAGACGCTCGGCGCGAAGGGCCTCGCCTTCGTCAAGGCGGAAAAAGGCGAATGGAAATCGCCCATCCTCAAGTTTTTCTCCGAAGCCGAGAAGGCCGAACTGGCTGCGCGCCTCAAAATCGAGGACGGCGACATCGTGTTTTTTGCCGCGACCGATTGGGACCGCGCCTGCGCCATCCTTGGCCGCATGCGCCTCGAATCCGCGGCGCTGCTCGAAGCCCGCGGCCGGCTCTCCATCCCGCGCGATCAGTACAATTTCCTGTGGGTGGTGGATTTCCCGCTGATGAGTTACGACGAGGCCGAAGCCCGTTTCCTCGCCACGCACCATCCCTTTACTTCGCCGGTGCCGGAGGACATTGCGCTGCTCGACTCCAACCCCCGTGACGTGCGCGGCCAGCACTACGACATCGTGCTCAATGGCGTCGAACTCGGCGGCGGCAGCATCCGCATCCACCAGCCCGAGGTGCAGAAAAAGGTTTTCGAGGATGTTTTGAAAATTCCCGCCGACATTGTGGAAAGCCGCTTCGGCTACATGCTGCGGGCGTTTCAGTTCGGCGCGCCGCCGCACGGCGGCATCGCGCTGGGCCTTGACCGCCTCTGCGCCATCCTCGGCGGACGTTCGAGTATTCGCGACGTCATCGCCTTCCCGAAGACCCAGCGTGGGCAGGACTTGATGGTCATGTCACCCGGGGTGGCCACCGCGCGCCAGCTCAAGGAAGCCCACATCCGCGTGAGCGAGGATGTCGAGACGAAGGCGTAAATCGGCCGGCGAAAGTTACGCTGAGGCAACTAACGGTCCGGGCGTGCGTGCCGCTTCGCGCTTGGCATGGGGTGATTTCTTGGCACTATGGCGGGGCTCGCCGCTGTCTCCATGCAACCCGCCGTCCTCTGGTTCGTCCGCCTTGGCCTTGACCAGAAATTATTTTCGCTGGAGCAGGCGGCGGCGGTGCGCGCCGCCCTGGGGGACGCGGCGGAACTGATCGATTTCGCCCAAAAATTTATTGATGACGGCCAGGTGACGAACGTGGACGCGCTCGAGTTGCTGGCGGGGTCGGCCATGGTCGAGGCGGAAAAGAACCCTTCGCCGCCGGACCCATTTGCCGCGCCGGCCGCCAAGCCGGTCCTGCGCGTCACCCAATCGCCGGCGAAGGCAGTGGCGCCGGCGGTTTCGGCCGACGGATTTGCCTTTGAGAAAATTTCCTCGCTCGACGATACGGCCTTGGCCGAGGCCTTTCGCGAACTGCTCCGCGCCACCAATCGCGCCGGCGCGAGCGATCTGCACCTTTCCACCGGTGCGCGGCCGTTTATTCGCCAGGCCCGGGCGTTGAGCTACCTCTCCGATTACACGCTCACGGCCGAGGATGCCTTGCGAATCAACACGGCGCTCCTCGCGCCGGAACAGAAAAAGACCTTTCTCGAGCGCAAGGACCTCGACTACGCCCTGGCGACCAGCGCCAACGACCGTTACCGCGTCAACCTGATGTTTCACAAGAATGGGGCAGCCGGGGCCTACCGCATGGTGCCGGCGGAAACGCGCACGTTAACCGAGTTGGGCTACGCCAGGCACAACGAGACGCTGATGAAGATGCTGTCCTATCACAACGGCCTCATCCTCATCACCGGGCCGGTGGGCTCCGGCAAGACGACCACGCTGGCCTCGATTATCGCCCACCTCAATGAAACACGCGAGGACCACATCATCACGGTCGAAGACCCCATCGAGGTCGTCCAGCCCGCGCGCGGGTGCAATGTCACGCAACGGGAAGTCGGCGCGCACACCAAGACCTTTTTCAGCGCGCTCAAGGGCGCGTTGCGCGAAGACCCGGATATTATCGTTATCGGCGAGCTGCGCGACCTCGAAACCATCGAGATGGCCATCAGCGCCTCGGAGACCGGCCACCTCGTCATTGGCACCATGCACACGAGCGACGCCACCACGACGCTCAACCGCCTGCTCGACGTTTTCCCCCCGGCCCAGCAAACGCAGATTCGCGCGAGCGTGAGCGAGAGTCTGCGCGGCATTGTCTGCCAGCGGTTGTTGCCGGGCGCCGACGGCGGCCTCGTGCTGGCATGTGAAATTCTCATCAGCAACACGGCGGTGCAGGCGCTCATCAAGGAGGGCAAGTCGTCCGGCCTGCGCAACACGATGGAGACGGGACTGCGCGAGGGAATGTGCCTGATGGACAATGTGATTTTCGGGCTGTATCAGGAACGCAAAATTACGGCCCAAACCGCGCTGGCCAACATCACCAATCGCAATTTGCGCGATAAAATTGCCTGAGCCATGGCCGCCCTTGACGAAATCCTGCGCACGATGCTCGACAAGGGCGGTTCCGACCTGCACCTCACGGTCGGCCTGCCGCCCAAATCGCGCATTTCCGGGACACTGCAGCCGATTGGTGAAACCCCGCTCGACGCGGCGACCTTGGAGGCGCTGCTGAAGGAAATTTGCCCGCCGCACCGCTGGAAGGATTACCTGGAGCGGCACGACCTGGACTTGGCGCACGAAGTGCCGGGCCTGGCGCGTTTCCGTGGCAATTATCTCTACAATCACTGGGGGCAGGCGGCGGTGTTTCGGCAGATTCCGGCGAAAATCATGTCGTTCACCGACCTGAAGCTGCCGGAGTCGTTGAAAAAACTCTGCCACCTCGACCAGGGGCTGGTCGTCGTCACCGGACCGACAGGCAGCGGCAAGTCCACGACGCTGGCGGCGATGATTGACTACATCAACACGAACCTCGCCAAGCACATCATCACCATCGAAGATCCGATTGAGTTTGTGCATCCCATCAAGAAGTCCGTCATCGTGCACCGCGAAGTCGGCGAGCACACGGCCTCGTTCGCCGCCGCGCTCAAGGGCGCGATGCGCCACGACCCGGATATTTTGCTGCTCGGCGAAATGCGCGAACTGGAGACGATCAAGCTGGCGCTGGGTTGCGCGTCCATGGGCATGCTGGTCTTTGGCACGCTGCACACCAACAATGCGCCGAAGACGGTGGACCGCATCATCAACACGTTTCCCGCCGAGGAGCAGAACCAGGTCCGCGTGATGCTCGCGGGCTGCCTTGCCGGGGTGGTCGCCCAGCTCCTCTGCAAGCGCATCCCGAAGGGCCGTTGCGCGGTGCATGAGATTCTCCTTGCCCATGAGGCGCTGCCCAACACCATTCGCAGCGGACAGATTGCCAACATCCGCGGCATCATTGAAAGCGGGTTTGCCGACGGCATGATTACGATGGACACCAGCCTGATGAACCGCGTCAAGGATGGCACCATCGAGGCGAAGGAAGCCTATATGAAAAGCGCGAACAAATCGCTCTTCGCCCCGTTGCTCAAGCCCGGTGACCTCGAGGGCGGCCATTAGCAGGCGGCGTTTTGGCGGAGGAAAGAACCCAGTCACGATACGGCTTAGCTACAGTCCTCGCTTCCACGGCGACCCATTGCGGGGTGGAGTAGGGGTGATGTTTCGCGAGCCAGATCTCCACCGCTTTCGCCTGGCGCGCGGGAAATTTTACCCAGAGGCGCCATTCTTCCGCGCGTTCCTGCCGGCCTTGCCAAAGGTAATGAGACTCCACCGGGCCGTCCACCTGTACGCACGCGGCCAAATGCGCGGCGACGAGGCCGGCGGCGAGTTGGCGCGCCGCAGCCGCGGAATCCACGGTGGTCCAGCCGATGAAAATTTTGGACGAAGGCATGGGCGCAACAGGGGGAAAAGTGGATGGACGGGGGAAAAGCAAGTATTTCATGCTGACGAACGCATTTTTCAGGGCCGCTTATGAATGCGGGCTGGGGGATATTTCGCCGGGATAGGGCTTTTTCATTGCCGGATATTGTGCTAGGTTGAACCCAGACCTTCTGCTGTGATCGAGACCTCATCAGTGCTCCTACCCTGATATTCAAATCAGCCCGGGAGCTCGCCACCCGGCGGTGGCTGCCATGCCGTGAATCGGAAGGCAAAAGCCGCCAGGAGAGCACCCACCTAACCAACCAGAGGTTCAGAGCACTTGCTTTAACGACACGAGCGGAAGGTCATTTTTTTTCCGGATTCTCCGCCAGGGGAACCGGCTTTTTTATGCCCGCAGACTAGAGGCGGGGGGGATAATGTCTCAGTTTGAACTTGCAGAAGGGCCGCCGACAAGCGGCGCCCCTACAGCAATCGGCTCAAAAACTGTAGGGGCGTCGCTTGCGACGGCCCAAAGTGAGACATTACCAGGCGGCGCCGCCCAAAAAATCTCATTGAGACCTGGGCGCAAATGTGGTGAACTATGCCGCCATTTTTTCATAATTTTATTTTGCCCGTTTTCTCGCCATGCTAACCACGCTCAAGAAAGTCCCGGTGCGGTTCCAGCCGGCTTTGCTGGATGCGCTCAAGGATTATTCCGCCGCCAAGTTTTTTGCCGACCTGAATGCCGGCGTGACCGTGGGCATCGTGGCCATTCCGCTGGCGATTGGGTTTGCCATCGCCAGCGGCGTCACACCCCTGGCCGGGCTGGTGACGGCGATTGTGGCGGGCTTCCTGATTTCGGCGCTGGGCGGCTCGCGCTACCAGATTGGCGGGCCGACGGGCGCCTTCGTGCCCATTCTGGCGGGAATCGTGGCGACCTACGGGGTGGACAGCCTGCTGATTTGTTCGTTCATGGCGGGCGTAATCCTGGTGCTGATGGGCATGGCGGGGCTGGGCAAGGTCATTAAATACATTCCTTACCCCGTAACGATGGGGTTCACCAGTGGCATCGCGGTCATCATCTTTGTCGGTGAAATCAAGGACTTCTTCAGCCTGCCGATCGAACATCTGGAGCCGGAATTTTTGCCCAAGATGCAGCAATACCTGGAGCATTTGGGCGACATCCATTGGGCGGCGGCGGCGGTGGGGCTGGGAACGGTCCTCATCATGGTTTACTGGCCGAAGCCGTGGCAAAGATATGTGCCCGGCTCGATGGTCGGCCTGGTGGCGGCAAGCCTGGCGGTCCAGCTGCTGCATTTGCCGGTCGTTACCATCGGACAAAAATGGAGCCTGGCCGGCGGCCTCCCCGCGTTCCATGCGCCGCACCTGCACCTCAACGACCTCGCCTTGCTGATGCGGCCGGCGATGACGGTGGCGCTGCTCGGCGCCATCGAGTCCCTGCTGTCGGCCGTCGTGGCGGACGGCCTGACCAACGACAAGCACGATTCCAACCAGGAATTGATCGCGCAGGGCATCGCAAATATTTTTTCACCGATGTTCGGCGGCATCGCGGCCACCGGGGCGATTGCCCGCACGGGCACGAACATCCGCTGCGGCGCGCGCTCGCCCGTCTCGGGCATCGTCCACGCGCTGACCCTGCTGGCGATTTTGCTCGTGGCGGCGCCGCTGGCCAATGTGATTCCGCTGTGCGCGCTGGCAGGCGTGCTGCTGGTGGTGTCGTTCAAAATGGGCGAGTGGCATGAATTTGCGCGGCTGCGGCGCATTCCGCGCAGCGACGCCCTGGTCTTCCTCGCCGTGTTCGGGCTGACGGTGCTGATTGACCTGCCGACCGCGGTGCAATGGGGCGTGGTGCTGGCGGCGCTCCTCTTTGTAAAGCGAGTTTCCGAAACTTCGGAAGTGACCGCGCTGGACCCGGCCCATCCGGCCTCCGGCGCGCGGCCCGTCTGGGCCGATGACTCCTGGCCCGACGGCGTTTATCTTTTCCGCATCCAGGGCGCGTTCTTTTTTGGCACGGCGGACATGCTGGAGACCTCCTTCCGCCGCGCGGGCGCGCGCCTGCGGGTCATGGTGTTGCTGTGCGAGGATGTTTTTTCCATGGACGCCACCGGCCTCAACGCGCTGGAAAGCCTGCACGAGCGGCTGCATCAGCACCATCAGCACCTCGTCTTGTGCAAGGTTGGCCGCCAGCCGCTGGAAGTCATCACCCAGAGCGGATTTCTCGAGGAAATCGGTGCGGACAACCTGACAAACTCGGTCGAGGATGCGCTGCGCCGCGCGCGCGGGCTGATTCAACCGCCGGTTTGAGCGGGGGCTGCGGGGGCCGGCGCAATCTTGTCGCTGAGCCACTGGCGGGCGTCATCACAGGATTTTTTCAGGTCGTCGTAGTCTTGCTCGGCGCCTTGCTTGAAGCTATCCCAGCCGGCCTCAGTGGTATCCTCGGCTTTATCCAACTGGGCTTTCAGTTTTTCCGCCTGGGCGTGCAAGGCATCAAGCTTGGGCTGGGCGGCGGCCTTGGCCTCGGCGGTTTCCGCGGCGATTTTCTGGCCGAGCTCGTCAATTTTGGCATCGAGCTCGGCGAGTTCCTCGCGCATGGCCTTCACAAACTCATCTTTTTTCGCGTAGGTGTAAGCCTTGAGGTCTGCGGCCGTGGCCTTGGCGTCCTGCTTGGCGGCGTCGAGGCTTTGGGCGGCCTGCGGCTGGGTGGTCGGAGCCGGCGTCGGTGTGGTGTCCGGCTGGGAGGGCTTGCAGCCCCAAGCCAGCGCGGCGAGGACGGAGAGAGCGATAGTGGATAATTTGTTCATCGCAAAACCTCGCACACCCCGCGTATTTTATCCATGAGGCTTAATCCTCACCCGATTTTTGGGACGAAAAAAACCACCCGCGCTCCTGGCGGAACGCGGGTGGTTTTGGGAGAGCAAAGGGCGTTCAGGCCGCCCGTGGCTCGCGACGACGGTTTAGACGTCGTAATACATGTGGAATTCGTGCGGATGCGGGCGCAGGCGCACGGCGTCATATTCGGCCTTCTTGAGCGAGATGTAATTCTCGATGAAGTCCTTGGTGAACACATTGCCCTTGAGCAGGAAGGCATGGTCGGCGTCGAGAGCCTCAATGGCGCCCTTGAGCGACTCGGGAACCGTCTTGATAAGCGCGGCTTCCTCGGGCTCGAGGTCATAGAGGTTCTTGTCCATCGGCGCACCCGGATCGATCTTGTTCTTGATGCCGTCAATGCCGGCGAGCAGGAGGGCCGAGAAGGCGAGGTAGGGGTTCGCGGCCGGGTCAGGGCAGCGGAACTCCACGCGCTTGGCCTTGGGGCTCGGGCTGTAGGTCGGGATGCGGCAGATGGCCGAGCGGTTGCGGGCCGAGTAGGCCAGATTCACCGGGGCTTCATAGCCGGGGACCAGACGCTTGTAGGAATTGTTCGTCGGGTTGGTGATGGCGCAGATGGCCGGGCAGTGCTTGAGCAGGCCGCCAATGAAGTACAGGGCGTTCTTCGAGAGGCCGGCATAGCCGTCACCGTGGAAGGTGGGCTTGCCGCCTTTCCAGAGCGAGATGTGGGTGTGCATGCCGGAACCGTTGTCACCGAACAGCGGCTTGGGCATGAACGTGGCAGACTTGCCGTGCTTGTACGCGACGTTTTTCACCACGTACTTATAGATGCACATCTTGTCGGCGCACTTGAGGAGCGACGAGAAACGGATGTCGATTTCCGCCTGGCCGGCGGTGGCGACTTCGTGGTGCTCGCGCTCAATGTCGATGCCGAGCTCCATCATCGTGAGAATCATCTCATTGCGCAGGTCCACCTGCTTGTCGCTCGGGGCCACCGGCAGGTAGCCTTCCTTGTGGCGGATCTTGTAGCCGAGGGAGGGGAACTCCTCCTTGCCGGTGTTCCAGATGGCTTCGTTGGAATCCACCGTGTAGAAGGCGTTGTTGGAAGCGCCGCCGTAGCGGACTTCGTCGAACACGAAGAACTCGGCCTCGGGACCGCAGAAGCAGGTGTCACCGTAGTCGGTGGTCTTGAGATACGCTTCGGCCTTCTTGGCGATGCCGCGGGGGGAGCGGTCGTACGGCTCGCGCGTGAGGGGATCCTCGACGTCGCAAATCAGGCTCAGGGTGGCGTATTTGGTAAAGGGATCCACGAAGGCCGTGCTCGGATCCGGGATGACGAGCATGTCGGAGGCCTCGATGCCCTTCCATCCGCGGATGGAGGAGCCGTCGAAACCGAGCCCTTCAGTGAAAATGCCTTCGGTCAGCTCATTCGTCGGAATGGCAAAGTGTTGCCAGGTGCCGTGAATGTCGCAGAACTTCAGGTCAACGATTTTGATGTCTTTGGCTTTGGCTAGCGCCAGGACTTCTTTGGGTGTCATAGTGGTTTTTGGTTCGATGAGAACGGAGTGATTGGGTATGGTCGGTTGCGTGGAGCCTGTCAACGGCGTAAGCTCCCGAACACTGCCGCGCAAAGGAACAAGCAGGTCAAATGCCTATTTTTAGGAAACACTAAAATTGTATAAAAATTTCCAATTACCCGAGGCAAACCCGAGTGAAGAGCGCACTCCGGGGGTGGCTTGGCTGACCGTTATGATGGGCGGCATGCTCTTTTTGGGCAACGTGGCGGAATTGGGGGGCATCCCTTGGGCGGCCCGAGAATGGACCGCTTGGCTGCTTGCGGGACTCGTTCTGGTTCATGGGGTTAGCATTGGTTTTCGCTGGCCGGCCACCGACGAAACCCTGCGCCTGCCCCGCTGGCCCCTGCTGGCATTGGTCTTGGTGGCTTGGCTAAACTATGCCTGGTGGCAGGATGATGCGACCCCGTGGGTTTCCCGGGGCAACTTCACTGTCATTGCCGAAGGCTGGCTGCTATGCTGGGTGGTGGCGGCCACCCCGGGAGCAAAGGCCATGTCGTGGGCCTGGCTGATGGTTTTGGCAGCCGGGGCGACTCTGGCCTTGGCGGCGGCGGTGATTCATCAATCCACTCATGGCGGTCTATGGCTGCCGACGGGTCGGAAATTGCCGCCGGAGTGGCTCGGGCGCATGAGTGGCACCTTGCCGCTACCGGGTGCGTTTGGCGCGCTGATGTTATTGGCCGGGCCGCCGCTGTTGGTGTTGGCGAGTGTGCCGCGCATGCCGTTGGTTTGGCGGATTTTGGCGGGGAGCGGCGGTTTCGCGATGCTCTTGGGCGCAATTTTGTCTTTTTCACTCGGGGCGTGGTTTGGGGCGGTGGTCGCTTTGGGAACATTGCCGCTGGTCGTCACCGAACGCCGGTGGGTGCGCGGAATGTGCTGGGTCGTGGGGCTTGCCTTGATGGCGGCATGGGTGGCGTTTTTGTTTCATATCAAGACCCCCCGGGACCCGTGGTATGCGCCGTTGATTGCCAGTGAACCCAGCTTGGGTTCAACCTTGATGGCCGCGGCCCATGCCTGGCAAACCGACCCGTGGCTGGGTGGCCACGGCGCGCCGTTCACGGAACTGGCGCGTGCGGCGGATGCGCCCGCGCCGCCCGGCGGATGGAGCTATGGTTTTAGCGATTGGACCGAACTGGCCGCCAAGTGGGGTTTGTTTGGATTGGGGGTGGCAGGCGCGTTAATGGGCGGGTTGCTGGTCGCGGCATGGAACGCCTGGAGCCGCCTGCCGCGCAAGCTTTCGGTCAGCATCGGCGGCGCATCCACGCCCGCGCAGATACCGGAAGCCAAGGCCATTCTCGGCGCGGCGGCGGCGGGGTTGTCGGCCTACGCCGTGGCAATGAACGCGACGCGCACGCTGAATCTTCCGGCCATGGTATTTGCGCTCGCAATCATGGCGGGGGTGTTGTCGCGCAATATTCCCCAGCGCGGCGGCAATTGGCGGGTGGAGCCGGGAATGCGCGCGGCGCTGGGAGTCGGGCTGGCGGCGTGCATCGCGGTGCTCTTGGTTTGGAAAGTCGCGCTGCAAGCCAGCGCGCGGGAAAAACTCGCCGACGCGCGGATGTTGTTGCAAATCGCCGACCACCAGCCCGACGCCGAGCTGCTTTTGCTCGCCCGTGCGGATTTGCACGAAGTCATCGGCACCGACCCCGCCAACGTGCCCGCCTACTGCAACCTCGCCTGGCTCGAGCTGGCGCAGGCCCAGTTGAGTCCCGGCGATGCCGGGGTGCATGGCGACCAGGCGGAATACTTTGCCCTGCGGGCTTCGAATCTCGCGCCCCGCGCGCCGGAGCCGTGGGTGCTGCGCGCGCTGGCCTGCTGGCTCCTCAATCGCCCCACCGATGCGCAGGCGTATCTGGACCGCGCGGTGGAACTGGCGCCGGACGACCCGCAGGTGAATTATTACGACCAGATGTGGCGCATCGCCAAGGCCCATTGGCCGATTTACTCGGCGCTGGTCGAATTGCCGCCCCGTTATTACGCCACCCCCTCCTGGCCCCCCCTGAACGGCCTGGCCGTGGAGCCGGAAAACCTCTCCGTGCGCCCCTGACGCTTTCCCATTCTTAAGGATTGGCGGGGAGGCTGGAATGCTTAATAAAGCAACTGGCCATGGCTGCGCTCCGCCAAATTCCCGTTCGGCTGATTTTGTGTCTGTCGTTGATTCCGATATTGTGGTGGACGATGGATCATTTTGGCGCGCTCGATACGCCCAGAAACATCGCCGAGGATTTGATGTTTCAGTTTCGCGGGGAGATTCCCGCCTTTGACGGCACCAAGCCTGGCCATCCGCCATTAAAAATTATTTATGTGGATGTCGATGCGCCGACCGTCACGTTTTTCGGCGACCGCCCCTGGCCGCGGGAATATTACGCCCATATCATCGATGCGCTGTTCCGTCTCGGCAAGGCGAAGGCGGTCGGTCTCGACTTCATTCTTTCGCCCGCAGGGATGAAGTCCAATTTGATTGACCAGACGAAGGCCAAGAAGGACGACGAGATCATGGCCGAGGCCATGCAAGCCTACCCCCATGCCATCATTGCCACGCTTTATAGCGGAAGCTTGCTGGACTTTTCCATACCGCACAATGCGGCAGCCGGCCCGGATGCTTCCAGTACAACATCCTCCACTGCGCCGGCTACGACCGCTTCCGCCACCGCCGCCGCGACTGTGGCGCCATCCGCCACAACGGCGCTCCCCGCGCCTGGCGAATCCGCCGCGAAGCCACGGGTTCCCCGCTTTTCGAAATTTCCCTACATTTACGAAAATGCAACCGACCCCACCAAAAACGCCTATCCGGAAAGCCCGACCTATCCGCTAATCAGCACCGACCACATCCAAACCGGGATGATCGATGTGGACACGAAATTCAATGGCGACCGGGCCGCTGACGCCGTGCCGCGTTGGGTGCCGCTCTTTGCCGAGACCACCGGCACCGATCATACAAACAATATCGTCTACGGCTTTCTCACGTTTACCCCTGACGTTACGCCGGATTTCGTCATGGACGAAGGCGACAAGGTGAAGCTCCTCAACCCGAATGGCGGCCCGCCGTTGGAGCTGCCAAAAGTCCAGCATGTGACCTTCTACCACATGTCGGTCAAGCTGGCGCTGGCTTACCTAGGCCTCGACGACCACAACGTCAAGCGCAGCGCCGACGCGCTCGACATCGTGGATAACAACGGCAAAACCCTCATCCACATTCCGTTGACCAAGGAGCAATTAGTCGAGGTCAACTGGTTCTCCAAATGGATTAATGACAAACTTAATCCGCGGGTCAGCGCGCTGGATGTGGTGGTCAACGGCACGATGCTGGGCACGGGAACCCCGGCGGAAGAGGCGGCGCGGCAGCAATTTTTCAAGCAGTTCAACGACGCCATCGTGCTAATTGGTCCGGTGGACCAGACGCTCAAGGACCTGGCGCCCACCCCCTTCGATTCTGAAACAGTGCCGATGGTGGGCGTGTATGGCAATTTGTTGAAGACGTTTTTTACGGGGGAATTCATCCATCGCACGCCGCCATGGATCAAGACCATGATACTTTTTGCGCTGACCGCCGTCATCGGCGCGCTTGCGACTTATGGCGGGAAGCATTCGGGGGCGGCGAAGATTGCGGCGCTGGTTCTGCTGCTGGGCTATATTCTGGGGGTGTTTGAGGCCTTTGCGCATTTCAACCTCGTATTGCCGCTGGTGGCGCCGACCGGTGCGGCGTTTACAACGGCGCTCGTCGGGGTCGTCGTGCGGTTGATTGAGGAAGAAAAACAAAAGAAACGCATCAAGGGCATGTTTGGCACCTATATTTCGCCCGAGCTGGTGAACAAGATGGTGGAATCCGGCGAGGAGCCCAAGCTGGGCGGCGAACAACTCACCATCAGCATCTTCTTCAGTGACGTGCAGGGCTTTTCCTCGTTCTCCGAGGTGCTGACCCCGGAAAAGCTCGTCGAACTGATGAACGAATACCTCACGGCGATGACGGACATTTTGCAGGCCGAGAGCGGCACGCTCGACAAATACATTGGCGACGCCGTGGTGGCGATGTTCGGCGCGCCCATCCACGTCACCGACAACGCCGTGCGTTGCTGCGTGGCGGCGTGCCGGATGCAAAAACGCCTCGCCGAGCTGCGGCAGAAATGGGTGCACGAGGGCGACAAATGGCCGCCGCTGGTGCACAAGATGCGCTCGCGCATCGGCCTGAACACCGGCCCGGCGGTCGTCGGCAACATGGGTTCCACCTCGCGCTTCAATTACACGATGATGGGTGACGACGTGAACCTCGGCGCGCGGTTGGAGAGCGGGGCCAAGCAATTCGGCGTGTACACCATGTGCTCCGAGGCCACGAAGGCTGGCTGCGAGCAAATCGAGCAAAGCGTGCTGTTCCGCCGGCTCAACCGCATCAAGGTCAAGGGCCGCTCCACGCCGGTCGAGGTTTACGAAGTCGTCTGTTTGCGCACGGACGCCACGCCCGAGACGCTGCGCTGCGTCGAAATTTACGAGGAAGGCCTGGCGCTTTACTTCGCCCAAAAGTGGGACGAGGCCATCGCGAAATTCAGCGAGGCGGAAAAACTGGAGCCCCTCCAGCCCGGCCGCGATGTCGGGGTCGAGCACAACCCCTCGGAGCTCATGCAGAAATTCTGCGCCAAAATGAAGCAGCACCCGCCGGCGAAGGACTGGGATGGAGTCTTTGAGATGACCGAGAAGTAAATTTACGCCGGGAACCACGGCGGCTCGCTGCCGCGCTTCCATTTGATGTTGCAACCCACACTGGGTTTTTGCGCGGACTCGGGAAGGCTCTTTCCCGCCAGCGCGGCCTCGAGGGCGGCGCGCAAATCCGCGCCGTCCACCGGCTCGGGACGGCCGGGGCGGGCGGCGTCAAAGCGTCCGCGGTAAACCAGTTTTCGCTTGGCGTCGAAGACGTAAAAATCCGGCGTGCAGGCCGCATGGTAGGCGCGCGCGACCTCCTGATTTTCATCAAAGAGGTAGGGAAACGTGAAACCCAGCTTGCGAGCGACGACCGCCATCTGGCTCGGCGAGTCCTCGGGATATTTTTCGGCGTCGTTGCTGCAAATGGCCACCGCCGCCAGTCCGCGGACCTGGTATTCCTTGATGAGCGCGGCCAGCGGCTCGCGGATGTGGACGACAAAGGGACAATGGTTGCAAATGAAGGCCACCAGCAGCGCGGGCTTGCCGGCAAAGTCTGCCGGGGACACATTTTTGCCCGTCACGGCGTCCGGCAGGGAAAAGTCCGGCGCCAGCGTCCCCAGCGGGAGCATGGTGGAGTGGACGGCGACCATGCGGGGAATTAGGGTGCAAAATTCAAAAATAATAAAGTCCAAAATTCCGGCGGCCTACTTCGCCAGGCTGGCCATTTGGTCAATCGGGTGGTCTTTGAAATATTGCACCAGGATATCGTGCGCGACCGGCACCGCCGTCCGGCCGCCGTAAATGTCCGCGCCCTCCCGCGGGCTTTCCACCGCGACGGCGATGGCGATGCGCGGGTCTTCCGCAGGCGCGAAACAGACAAACCAGGCGACGGTCGTGTTTTTATGCGGTCCCCATTGCGCGGTGCCGGTTTTGCCGGCGATGCGAATGCCGGGGATTTGCGCAAACTTGCCCGTGCCGTCATCACTTACGACTTTTTCCATGCCGGTGAGCAGGACCTGGCGCAGATTTCCCGGCAGGCCGATGGGCTCGCCCTGATGGATGACAGTGCCTGGCGGCCGCGCGGGATTGTGCACGAGGGTGGGTTGGGTGCGGGTTTCATCGCGGGCGATGGAGGCGGCCACGCAGGCCATCTGCATTGGGGTGACGAGCAAATCGCCCTGGCCGACCGCGAAATTGGCGTTGTCGCCCAAGTCCCAGCCCTCGTTGTGCAGGCGCTTTTTGGTGGCTGGGTCGGGCACAATCATTTCCCGCCGGGGCGCTTCGGGCAGGCCGACATTGGTTTTCTGGCCGAGACCAAACCGCAGGGCTTCGGCATTCAAGTCCTGCCAGTGCATCATCAGCCCGACTTGGTAATAAAAGACGTCGTTGCTTTTTTCGAGGGCGGTGATGACGTCAATATTGCCATAGCCTTCGGGGCGGATGTCATAGGTGTCGTCCCGCTTCGGCTTGCCGCCAATCATGATGTACCCCGGGCAATTCAAAAGCGTGTTGCCGTCGAGCACGCCATGGCGCATGGCGGCGATGGTGGTGATGAGCTTGAACGTCGAACCGGGCGGGTAGGCGCCTTGCAAGGGGCGGCAAAGCCAGCCGCCGGATGACTCGAGGTCCGCCGCCAGCGCCGACGTAAAGTTGGGCGAGGTCCGGTTCAGGTCAAAATCCGGCTTGCTCGCCAGGACCAGGACTTCGCCGGTGCGCACGTCGAGCGCGACGGCCGAGCAGGGCGCGTGGGCCACGTGCTCGTCCATGGCTTTTTCGGCCGCGAGTTGCAAATTGACGTCCAGACTGCATGTGATGTCCTGGCCGGCTTCGGGAACTTTTTCGGCGATGCGCTGGACGCGGGCATTGGCCGGATCCACCATCCAGATTTCACCGCCGGACTTGCCGCTCAAAGTATCGTCGTTGAGCAATTCCAGGCCCGAGAGGCCGGTCATGCCGCGATAGGGAAAAGTGCTGTATTTGGGCATGTCCTCGACGGGCCAGTCTTCCTCGTCGAACTCATTGGTCAAGCCGACCCATCCCAGCGTATGGAAGGCCAACGAACCGTAGGGGTAGTAGCGCCGGGCCTCGACGCGGGTTTGCATCGGCGATTCGATGGGGGTCTTTTCATTGAAGAGGGCATATTGCTGGGGGGTGAGGTCGCCCACCAGCGTATAGGGCAAAAGCGGCTTTTGTTCGACGTGGGCGATGAAGCCCTTCTCATCCAGCGGCGTGGCGAGGCCGAGCAGCGCATTGGCCTGGTCGAGGAAACGGTGCGCGACGATGAGGCGCGCCTGGCGGTAGAGGTCGTTGCTGCCGGTTTTGTCGTGCGCCTGCAGGTCGTTATAGACCAAGTTCACGTCCTTGCGCAGTTCATCCACGTACAGGACGACGGAGTAGTGGGGTTGATTAACCACGAGGGGCACGCCGTTGCGGTCGAGGATGCGTCCGCGTGGCCCGGGTTGCAGGATGCGCCGCAGTGACTGGCGGCGCTCAAGGCGCTCGTATTCGGAACTTTTCCACAACTGCTGCCAGGCCAGCCCGAGCATGAGAATCAGGAACAGCAGCGCAGTCACGCCCGACAGCACGAACAGCCGCGGGTGGAGGCGCTGGTAGAACGCCATCTGCGGGTTCAGGAGGCGTCCGCGGCGCGGTGCGGCCCCGCTGTCAAGCCCGCGAGCGCGAGAACGCAATTTTGGAAGTCGAAGAGCCATAGGGCCGCCGGAATGACGAGAAGTTGGGAAAGACAAAAATCCACGGCGAGGTGTTCCCAGAAGTTCGCGCCACCACCGTGATTTCGCGCCAGCGCCCACCCCGTGAAGGCTGCAAA
This sequence comes from Opitutales bacterium, assembly GCA_035546135.1. Classification (GTDB taxonomy): domain Bacteria; phylum Verrucomicrobiota; class Verrucomicrobiia; order Opitutales; family JABDGR01; genus JABDGR01. The sequence continues at coordinate 15,956 of DASZWY010000044.1, read as the reverse complement.
ATAAAGCCCATTGAGCAGCCAGGCCAGCCCGATCTGCTGGGTGCGGCGCATCGGGCCCAGGCGCTGGCGTGCGACAATGGCGATCATCGCGCCGGCGGCAAACAGGCTCATCAAAAAGCCCGGAGGCGTGGGGAGTTGGGCGTCGGCAGTCAAGCCGCTCAGGGCCACGCAGGCCAGCAGTTCGCCCGGCGGCAGCCGCAATGCCGGCCAGACCATGCAGGGCCCGGCGAGCAACAGCGCGATGTTCCAGCCCGCGAGCCCATCGTTGACCATCGCGGTGAGCGCCAGCAGCAAAATGTTGGACCCGGTGAAGACCAGCCAATAGTAGGTGGTTTTCATTTGCCGGAAGCCGGGGTCGCCGGAGACGGGTTGATCGTGACCGGCGCCGTGCCGTCGGGCACGAGCACGGCCACTTCCTGCAGGTTGAGGAGGCGCGTGTCCAGTTTCACGACGCCACTTTGGGAAAGGCCGTCGCTGCCGGTCTGCAGCCGGTCCACTTCGCCCAAGGCCAGCCCTTGCGGAAAGGAGCCGGCGAGACTCGAACTGACCAATTGCAGGGGCTGGCCCGAATCCATTTTGTCGAGATTCATCACGCCGTGGACTTCGCCGGTCGGGTTTTGAAACGGCGCCGGCGTCACGCCTTCAAAAATGACCGGAGTGCCGTCAGGCCCGAATTGCGCCGCGATGCGAAACGACGGGCTGGTGACCAGCTCGACCACGGCGGTGTATTCATCCGCTTGCTTGACGCGACCGGCGACCCCGCCGGCAAAAACTACGCCCTGGCCATCCGCGATGCCGTCATGCCGGCCCTTGCGGATGGTGATTTGCTGCCACCAGGCCGTTTCGTCGCGCCGGATGACGCGCGCAACTTCGTACCGGAAGCCCGGCTCGGGCGGCAGCTGGAGCAGCGCGGCGAGGCGCTCGTTTTCCGCCAGTACGGCGGCGGCCTGCTGCAAGCGCAAATCGTCGTCGTTGGCATGGCGTTGAACATCGCGCCCGGCGGCAATGAGCGCGTTTTGGCCGTGGTCGCGCAGGCTCCAGTAATCCTGCAAATCCTTCACGTGCGAATAACCGATAAGGCCCGGCGCCTCAAACAGGGCAAAACTGGCCCGGGAAAAACTGCGCACGCCGACCGGGGCCAGCCACCATACGGCGAGAAAGAGCGCCAGGACCAGCAAGGGGCGGTATCGGCTGGGACGCAACGAAGCCAAGGCGGGCGGGACAACAGAATGTTATGGCGGGTCAGCCGCCGTTCAGGCGTCGTAGTTCTTGGACTCCGCGAGCCAGGTGTCGAGGTCCTGCAGCACCACACCGGTGCCGTTGGCCACGGCGCTGAGCGGGTCGTCCGAGAGGGTGACGGGAAGACCGGTCGCCTCGCTCAGGAGGCGGTCGAGGTTGCGCACGAGCGAGCCGCCGCCGGCCAGCACGATGCCGCGGTCCACCAGGTCGGCGGACAATTCCGGCGGGCAGCGTTCCAGCGCGCCGCGCACCACCTCGATGATGGAATTGAAGGTGTCGCCGAGGCACTCGCGGATTTCCTGCGAGGTGATGATGAGCGTCTTGGGCAGGCCGGCGACGGAATCGCGCCCGCGCACCTCCATCGTCAATTCCTGGTCGAGCGGGAAGGCCGAGCCGACGGTGATTTTGATTTCCTCCGCGGTGCGCTCGCCAATCATCAGGTTGTAGGCGCGCTTCATGTAGTTGATGATGGCGTTGTCCATCTCGTCGCCGGCGACGCGCAAACTTTTCGAATAAACCACTTCGCGCAGGGAAATGATGGCCACCTCGGTGGTGCCGCCGCCGATGTCCACAATCATGTTGGCGGCCGGTTCGTCAATCGGCATCCCGACGCCGATGGCGGCGGCGAGCGGCTCGGTCAAAGTCAGCACGTCGCGCGCGCCGGCGTTGAGCACGGAGTCGCGCACGGCGCGGCGCTCGACTTCGGTGATGCCGGACGGAATGGCGACGACGACGCGCGGGCTGGCCCAGGCGGAATGGATGACCTTGTTGATGAAGTGCCGCAGCATTTCCTGCGTCACGTCGAAGTCGGCGATGACACCGTCCTTCATCGGGCGCATGGCGGTGATGGCCAGCGGCGTGCGGCCCAGCATGCGCTTTGCTTCCAAACCGACCGCGCGCACTTTTTTCGAATTCGTGTAGATGGCCACCACGCTGGGTTCGCGCACCACGATGCCGCGGTCTTTCACGTAGACCAGCGTGTTCGCGGTGCCGAGGTCAATGCCGATGTCGCTCGAAAGAAAGGGAAATATTTTGGCAAGAAAGCCGAACATAAGGGTGGGAGCGTTGGGGGCGGGCGGTGTCCAATTTAAACATTTATTTCCAGATGGGCCCGGGATGTCAATCGTAAATCGCGCTTGGCGAAGGTCTTGCGGCAGCCCTTTAGTCCGCCGCGGCCCGGGCCAGCCAGCCGCGCCAGGTGGAGCGCACTCCTCCGGCGATGGCATATTGGCCGTCATACTTGCGCAATGCCGTGCGCAGGCGGCCGGGGCCGACCAAGTGGCGCGGAGCCAAGCCCATGGCATGGACCGAGCGCAGGAAATCCAGCGAACTGGGGTAAATCTCGAGGTGTTGCCAGATTTCCGCGCGTTCGATGGCGAAGCCAGCCTGGGTCACGAGGCTGGACCATGCCCCGGCGCTGCGCCAGGTCAGGGGATTCGCCTCAGGTAAAATTTGCTGCAATTCGCCGAAAGTGCCTTCGAGCAGCACCGCGATGACGAGATGGCCACCGGGCTTCAACAGGTCGCGCCAGCCGGACAAAATTTCGGCGGGATTATCGAGCCATTGCAGCAAATTGCAGGCGAACACCCAGTCCGCCGGGCCCAGCGATTGCGCGTTTTGCGCGTCGTGCTGCAGCCATGCCACAATCGGGCAGAGCCTGATGCCGGTGGCGACCATCTGCGCCGAGGCGTCGGTGGCCAGATACGGTCCGCACCAGGGCTGCATTTTGCGCGTGAACAAACCGGTGCCGGCGCCAAATTCGATGGCAAAGCCGCTGCGTTCCTCATAGGGGACCCAGCGGGCCAGTTCCGCCGCCAGGGCTTCCTGCGGCGCGCAATTGGCTTCATAGCCTTCCACCGAACGGTCAAATTTTTCGACGACTTCATTCATCGCTTTTCCCCGGTGAAGGATTCCCTGGCGGCGTTCATCAGCGGGCCGGGCGTGTGGCCGGTGCCGGGAACGATGCGCAATAAGGGCCAGAATTTTTTCAGCCCAGCGGCATCCAACAACGGGTCTTCACTGCCGGCGAATCCATGCCAATGTGGCGGCGGCGGCCCGGCGCGCCAGGTTTCGAGCCAGGCGAGTTCCTCCGCGAGATCTTCGTGCCGGGCGGAGTTCCACTGCGCGGTGGCGGGGTCCTGTGCCAGCTCGGCCAGTTTGGTGCGTTGGTAAAAATCGGCGATGGCCGCGGCAGGCTGGTCACGCAGGCGGCGGCGTTGCAGGCGGAGCTGAGCCGGGGCGGTGCGCCCGCCGCGCCCACCTGGCGTGGTGAAGGCAAAAATTGGCGCGAGCAGCAGCACGGGAATTTTATCGGAAATGGCCTTTTCCTGATGCAACAGCCATAACGCGCCAAGGGAATAACCGCCCAGCACGTTAAATTTTTCCGAATTCAGCGCCCGGGCGGCGTCCGCGGGAGCGACCGCGGCATGGCGCGCTTCCGGCCAAACGGCCTGGGCTTGCGCGGCCAGCCATGCCGGCGGCACCGCCCAGCCCGATATCCACAGCCAGTTCATGTTTGCACCCCTTTCGACCGGCGCCAGGCATTCAGGTGCTTGAGCAACTCGGTTAAATCTTCCGCGCGTGTGGTGGATTTCAGCGACAGGCGCAGTCGCGCCGAGCCTTCGGGCACCGTGGGCGGGCGGATGGCCCCGGTGGCAAAACCGCGTTCACGCAAAAATTCGCCCAGCGCCACCGTGTCGGCATCGCCGCCGATAATGACCGGCACAATGGGCGAATCACCCGCGGGCGCGTCCCAGCCGGCAGCGCGCAACGTTTCACGAAAATTTTGCGACTGCTTGCGCCATTGCGCGGAGTTTCGCGCCAGCTCGTGCAGCCGCCCAACCGCGCCGAGGGCCGCCGCCGCCAGCAGCGGCGACAGATAGGTGGAATAAATGAATTCGCCAGCCCGGTTAACCAGTGCTTCGCGCAACAACGGTTCGCGAAAAAGGGTGTAGGCGCCCATCCCGCCGAGGGCTTTGCCGAAGGTGCCCACCAGAATATCGACGTCCGGCGCCACCCCGGCTGCGGCCGCGCGACCTTGGCCTTCGGGGCCGTACCAGCCCAACGCGTGCGCCTCGTCGAGCATCCAGATAAAACCGTAGCGCCGCTTCAAATCCGCCAGGCGCGCGAGGTCGGGGCTGTCACCGTCCATGCTGAAAACACTTTCAGTGACGACCCACATCACTGTGCCGGCGTGGGAATTTTTCTTCAGCAACGCTTCCAGCGCGTCGAGGTGGTTGTGCGGGAAGCGCGCGAACTTCGCTCCGGATTTCACCATGCCGGCGATCAGGCTGTGATGCACCAGGCGGTCGGCCAGAATGAAATGCTTGGGCTCGGCCAGCGTGCCGAGTACCGCCTGATTGGCGGCAAAGCCGCTGTTCCAAATCAAGCCGGCCGGAAAACCATGCCAGTTGCAGAGCGCCTGTTCCAGCTTCGCGTGGATTTCCTGATAGCCCTGCACGAGCGGCGAAGCGGACGCGGAAACCGGGCCGGTCTCGAGTGCGCGGCGCACGGCGTTTTTTACGGTCTCGTCATAGGCCAGGCCGAGGTAATCGTTGTCCGCGAGATTTACGCGCGCGGGTTCGGCCACGCGCAATTTCCGCTGGCGGTGCGCGGTGGCGCGTTCACTTAAATCCCGCAAAACGTCCTCGTTCAGGCGCTCAACCGAATTGCGGGGTGGAACGGGCTTTAGGCGGACGATTTCGAGAAATTGACCAAAAGCCGGACTCAGTGTTGCCTCGAGTGAACCAAAATCCAACTCACCCCAGATGGGGATTTTCAATTCTGCGAGCGCAGCACGCGTGCTGGCGCGGACTGCCGGCGGGGTGGGGGCGGTTTCGTTCAGGAAGATTCCTCCTGGCGGCCAGCCGCCGTTGTTGGACAAAAAATAATGATAAGTCAGCCGCGCCTGGTTGATGGCGCCCAAAATATCCGGCACGACGAGAATAACGCCGTCGGCGCCAATGCACCCGGCGTAGGTCGTCCACTCCCAGCCTTCCTCTGAAATCGGCACGCCCACGCCGCCCGCGCCTTCCACCAGGACGATGTCCGCCTTCGGCAAGGTAAAAAATTCGCCGACCAAGGCATCGCCGCGCAAACGCGCTCCCTCCGGCCGTGCTGCATCCAGCGGCGCAAGGGCCGCAGCATAACGCCGGAGGGTGTGCGCGCAATCCGACGGTATCTCGGCGAGCTTCGCGGCGATTTCCGCGTCCGACGATTCTCCGGCAGCCACGCCGGTTTGCACCGGCTTCACGATGCACACGCTTTTATCCTCGCGCGCAAACGCCCGGGCGAGGGCGGCGGTCACACGCGTCTTGCCGACGCCCGTGCCCGAGCCGGATACCAAAATCGTGACCACTGGGGTTAACGCGTCGTTTCGAGTTCGCAGGCGGCGGGCGCGGCGGCGTGGATTTGCCGGGCGGCCTCGGGATTGAGGGCGTGCAGGCCGAGTCGTTGCAGCAATTTGAAATCCTCCCCGGTGGCGGGATTGGGCGTGGTGAGCAATTTGTCCCCGAGAAAGATGGAGTTGGCGCCCGCGAGGAAGCAGAGCGCCTGCATCTCGTCGCACATTTCCGTGCGGCCGGCGGAGAGGCGGACGATGGCCTTGGGCAACGCCAGCCGGGCGACGGCGATGATGCGCACGAATTCAATCGCGTCCACCGGCGGCTGTTCCGCCAGCGGTGTGCCGGCCACCGGCACCAGCGCGTTGATGGGCACGGAATCAGGCTGCGGGTCGAGCGCGGCCAGCTCGGCGAGCATCTTCAACCGGTCGTCCACGCTTTCGCCGAGGCCCAAAATGCCGCCGCTGCAGACTTCGAGGCCCGCGGCGCGCACGTTTTCGAGCGTGCGCAGGCGGTCGTCGTAGCAGCGGGTGGTGATGATGTTCGGGTAATACTCGCGGGAGGTGTCGAGGTTGTGATTATAAACGCGGCAACCGGCGTCCTTGAGGCGCTCGGCCTGCGGCTGGGTCAGCATCCCGAGGGTGCAGCAAACTTCCAGGCCCTGTGCGGCGACGCCTTCCACGGCGCGCAACACCGAGTCGAACTGCGGCCCGTCGCGCACTTCGCGCCACGCCGCGCCCATGCAAAAACGCGACGCCCCGCCGGCCCGCGCCTGGCGCGCCTTGGTGATGATGTCGTCGGCGTCCATCAGCGGCACGTCCGCCAGGCCGGTTTCATAATGCGCGGACTGCGGGCAGTAGGCGCAGTTTTCCGGGCAGCGGCCGGTCTTGATGCTTTGCAAAGTGCAAAGCTGCACGCCGGCGGGATCCTGATGGCGGTGGTGCACGGCTTGGGCGCGGAAGATGAGCGTGGTGAGCGGCAGGGCATACCACTCGCGGATTTGTTCGAGCGTAGTCATGATTAAAGTTTCGGGTTTTGGATTTGGCGTTGAAAAATCAAGCGGGCCGGTAGGATTTCGCGAAGTCGGCGAAACGCGAATGCGGGCCCCCGGGGCGGCTCACGATTGCATCCAGTGCGGCGCGCGCGGTCTCGCACAAACCGCGGAATTCCGGTTCTTCGCAGCAGGGCGGGGGGACGAAGAGCAGTGTGTCACCGAGGGGGCGCAGGATGAGTCCGCGCTGCCGTGCTTCGAGGCAGACTTGCAGGCCGACCCGGGCGGCTGAGAGGTAGGGCGCTCCGTCACGTTGCGCGATTTCAAACGCGGCGGTGAATCCGCGCTGCCGCGCATTAAAGACGTGTGGATGCTTGCTGAAGTTTGCCGCAAATATTTTTCCTAATGAACGAGTGCGTTGGACGAGGGTCTCGTTTTCGACCAAAGGCCGCAGTTTCTCGAGGCTGGCCAGGGCGACAGCGCAGGCGAGGGGATTGGCGGTGAAGGTATGGCCGTGGAAAAAGGTGCGACCCGCTTCGAACGGCCCGGCAAAGGCGGAATGAATTTCATCCGAGGTCAGGGTGGCCGCCAGCGGGAGATAGCCGCCGGCAAGGCCTTTGCCGAGGCAGAGGAAATCCGGCGTCACGCCTTCACTCGTGCAAACAAAAATTTCACCGAGGCGGCCAAAGGCGACAAACACTTCGTCCAAAATCAAATGCACCCCGTATTGGCGGCTCAGTGCGGCGACCTTGGCCAGAAAACCCGGCGGTTGTTGCACCATTCCCGCGGCGCCCTGCACCGAGGGTTCGAGAATGACCGCCGCGATTTTGCCGGCGCGATCGTGCAATAGTTTTTCCAGCGCGCGCAGGCTGGAGGTTTCGTCGGAAGCGAAAATTTGCCCGGCGAGTTCGCGATGCGCGGGCGCGGCCACATGATGCGCGGGCAGGAACCAGTCGGCGAAGCGGGTGTGAAAGGCCGGACTGTCGCCCGCAGCCATCGCGCCGAGGGTGTCGCCATGGTAGCCGCCGCTGAAGCCGGCAATTTCACGCTTTTCCGGCTGGCCGCGCAACTGCCAGTATTGCCGCGAAAGTTTCAGCGCGATTTCGACGGCGCACGAGCCGTTGTCGGAAAAAAACACGCGCTCAAGGCCCGGCCCCGCCAGTTGTGCCAGTTCGGCGGCCAGTTCGCCCGCCGCCGGGTGGCTCAAGCCCAGCCAGGTGGCATGCGCGAGCTGGTCAAGTTGCCCGCGCAGGGCGGCGTCGAGATCGGGGTCGCGATGGCCGTGGACGTTGGTCCACAGCGAGGAATTGCCGTCAAAATATTTGCGCCCCCCGAGGTCGAAAAGCCACGGGCCTTCGCCGCTTTCGATATGCAGCGGCGGATAGAGCGCGGTCTCGGCGCTTTGGGTGAACGGATGCCAGGCGTGGCGCCGGTCCCATTCGTCGAGTTGCGTGCGCGCGGGCAGGGTGGACGGCTCGGCGGGCATGAGGGCGGATTAGAGCAGGTTGCCGGCCAGTTGTTAACTAAAAAAGACGCTGACCTTAACAGCTCTGCCGGCCCCGCTTGTTCGGTCTTTTCCGATTATTCCCGCACCGGGGCGTAATTCGCCGAGGCGACCCACCCCAACTGGCCGGTGCCGGTAAGCACTTTGTAATAGTCGCCATGCCGGTCGAGCACCTGCGCAATTTCGCCGGGTTGCAGCATCGCGAGGGAAGGACTGTTGGTCGTCGGCGAAAGTTTGACCGGAGTGTCCGCCACGAGCACAACGCCGTCATTCGCGTGCTGATGCGCGCCCCACCAACCAATGCCGGCGGCAACCGACACGCCGAGCGTCGTCAGGCACAGCAGCCAGGGCAGGGTGCCGCGCCAGCGGAACAACCGCGGCAGAAACAGCAGATACAATGTCACCCAGCCCGACACCGTGGCGACCCAGGTCCAGGCGTCTTGGCTCAGCAGTCCGGAAAAACGGTCCAGGCGGGTGGAGTCGGGCGCGGTGAGGTTCGCGCCTTTGCGGGCAAGCGCGAGATTTTGTTGGGCATCGGGGTCGCGCGGGTCCATGGCCAGCGCACGCAGGTAATGGAGAATGGCCCCGCTGTAATCGCCGGCCTGATAGCAGGCGTTGCCGAAATTAAATTCCAACGCGGGAGAGACGGATTTTTTTTCCACGGCGGCGAAAAGCTGGCGCGCCTGGGCGAAATCGTTTTTCTCATACGCGGCCACCCCGGCGGAAAAGGCTTCCTGTGGGTCGGCGGGCACGGTAGCAACCGCCGCCGGGGCCGTCGCGGCGGCGGCGAAAGCGGCGGCGAAGCAAAGCAAAACCAGGTGGCGAAGGTGTTTCATGCGCGTCCGAGTAATTGTTGCACCAGGCTGTCGAGGCGCGCCGCGGCTGCGGCGAGCGCCGCCTGGTCGGGGGTGTAGCCGCCGAAGCGCAGGGCGTCGCCGGCGTCGAAAATTTCCCGGGCTTGTTCGCGGACGGCGCGCGGCGCTTCGCGGGCTTCGAGATGCGCGTCGAATTCGCGCCAGGTCAGGGCTTCGGCGGCGTCGAGGCGGTCGTGGCTGGCGGCCTCCTGCAGGGCGCGTTGCGCGGCGGCGTAGAATTGCGTGGCGAGGCCTTTGGCGGCGGCGGCCCGGGCTTGGGCGACGGCGGCCATGGCCAGCTTGCGGGCGCGCAGGCGGCGGGCATAGGCCGGGTCGGTTTCGAGGCGCAATTGGCGGCGGCGCATGATGACGAGACCGGCCAGCGCGAGCGCGGGCATGGCCTGCCCGGCCCAAAACAGCGGCGAAGCGAGGAGCGCCTGGCTGCCGGGGCTTTGCCAGCCGCCGGTGTCGCCGTGCAGACCGACCAGATCGGAATTGGGGTTGATTTGAGTCGAGGCCAGCGCGGGCAAGGGCACCGGGGCCTGGCCCGGTTGCGCGGGGCTGACTTTCACATCAATCGCGTGCAGCGGCAGCTCCACATAAGTCTTGCTTTCGGGGTTGAAGAAATTGACCTCCGGCGCAGGCAGCGAGGTGAGGTTTTCCGCCATCGGCATGACCACGTATTCAAAGGTCTTCACTCCATTATAGCCGGTGGCATCCTGCGGGCTGAAGGTGCCTTTGGGCGGGTAGGTGCGCCATTGCGGGCCAAGGTCGAGCACCGGCGGGTTGAACCGGTCGAAATTGCCTTTGCCGCTGACTTTGACCGTGAGGGTCACCGGCACGCCGACTTGCAAATCCTTCGTGGACAAACTTGGCTCATCCACCGTGAATGTGCCAATGCCGCCGGTGAAATTTTCCGGACGACCGTCCGCCGGCAGCGGCTCGACGTCGAGATCAATCGGGTCATTTTGCACGGTGACCATGCGTTGTTCGCCCATCGCGAAAGGCGCGTTTTGGCCCATGAGCTGCGAAATGAGCGGGTCCCCAAAGCCGCTGCGATCGGGGATGACGACTTGCAGTGGCAGGGAGAGCACCAGTTTCTGCGGGCCGGCCTTAAGCGGCGTCAGAATGGTGTGCCAGACGTTCGAACTGTAATTCTGGTTATTGCGGGTCAGGGGGACAAAATCCGCGTGGCCTTGCATCAGCACGCGCTCGAAGGCGTCATTGTCCAGTTGCAAATCCCCCGCCAGGCTGGGCTGCAAGTCATTGCGCCAATACAAACTGAGGTCCAGCGGGACTTTTTCGCCGACGAAGACGGTTTTGCGCGGGAGCTTGACGTCGAGGCCGATGAAATCGCCGTCGGATTGCGCTGAGTTGGCGGAGCGTTCAGTGACTGCCAGAGTGGCCGCCGGGACATTGACCTTGACGCCGTTGACCGTCAGGTCGAACGCCGGCACGGTGTAGTTGCCGGGCTTTTCCGCGCGCGCCTGGTACTGGAGGTTGAAGGTGACGATGCGCGTGGCGGGACCGTTAAACGAAAAGCTGCTCTGCATGCTGGTGGACATGCCGAGATAATTCATCTGCAGGCCGGGAACCTGCGGCGGCGTGCACTGCGGGTTCACGGTGTTGCCGGACGGGGAGGTCACCGTCACGGCGACGAGATAATTCCCGAGTTGGCCCGCCGCCACCTGTGCCGGGCTGAATTCGGCCGTGGCGGCGTAGGTTTGCGCGCGGGCCCACGCCGCCGTGGCCAGCAACCCCATCGCCAAGGCGGCGAGGCGGGCCGGATGCCTGCAACTGAAAATTCGCGCGTTCATGGTCACCAATCTTTGGTAGTCTGGTTGGAGGAGGCGGGATTTTCCACCTGCACTTGCAGGCGGCTGGTGGGCAATTTTTGTTCGGAGGACTTGAGGGAATCAAGCAATTGCATCGCTTCCTCGTGGGACATCACGCCGATGACGACCGTGCCGTTGGCCCCCGTGTCGCCGGGGTTGCCCGCCGACTGGCCGCCGGCGGAAGAAGCGGCTCCCTTTGACTGACCGGATTTTTGGTTGTTCGGTTCCTTGCCTTGGCCGGTGGCGGAAGGCTTGGCCGGCTGGGGCTGCCCCGGCTGGGGTTGCTGGCCGGTGCCTTGGCCGGGCTTGGATTGCTGGCCGGAAGAATTTTGCGGCGGTTTTTGGTTTCCGTTTTGGCCGTTCTGGTCTTTCGTTTGGTCCTGCGGCGGCTTCTGGCCCTCGGCGGAATTTTGCGGGTTCTGCGGCGGCCCGCCTTTTTGCTGGTCCGGCTGGTTCTGGTCTTGGCCGCTCTGGCCGCCGGATTGGTTTTGCGGGGAATTATTCGATGGGGAATTATTTTGATTCTGTTGGTTTTGGTTCTGCTGATTTTGGTTTGATTGGTTTTGTTGCGATGAGTTGTTCTGCGGCGGGTTCGATTGGTCCTGCTGATTTTGATTCGATTGATTCTGGGAGTTCTGCTGCGGGTTGTTTTGGTTTGATTGGTTCTGGGAATTTTGCGGCTGGTTCGGTTGATTTTGCTGGTGCTGATTTTGCTGGTTTTGCGAATTGTTCTGGTTTTGCTGGTTTGGTTGATTCTGCTGCTGATTCTGTTGCTCCTGGTTCTGTTGGTCCTGATTCGGTTGGTTCTGTTGCTGCTGTTGCTTTTGCTGCTCGAGTTTCTTCTTCAGGTCGTCGAGCTGTTGTTTGGTCAAATCATGGTTATAGCGCGCATCCGCGTCGGCAGGGTCGAGGTCAATCGCATTTTGATAGTCCTTCAGCGCTGCTTCCCAGGTGTCCACGGTCTTTTGCGGGTCTTCCTTCATTTGCTCCTGGCCGAGGCGGTAGTGGGAATTGCCGAGGTTGTAATAGGCACGCTGCTGCAGGGACAAATCCGAAATGGAAATCGCCTTGGTGAAGGCTTGCGCGGCGCCGTCATAGTCCTTGCTGCGGTAGAGGCTCTCGCCCTGGTTGTAACGGAAACGGCCATCCTGCGGCGCGGCGTCGGCGGCCTGGGCGTAGGCGTCGGCAGCGGCGGGGTAATCGCCTTTTTCGAACAATGATTGGGCTGTCTTGGGCGAAGCCTTGCGCAACGAGGAGGCGTGTGTGGCCGCCGGTGGCGCCGGAGCGGCTGCGGGAGCGTTATTGTCCTCCGCCGCGCGGGCGCGCGAGACTCCCGCCAGGGTCAAGGCCAGGAGCAGCGTCCGCACCAGGGCGGCCGGCAGCGGCGGCGGTTTGGCTGCAGGCGGGGCCGGCTTGGCCGGTGGCAACGGCGGCGGCTCGGAAAGGTTGACCATGGGCACTGGTTGCCGGCCCCACGCCGGGCGCCGCGTGCCGATGAGCAATTCGAGAATCAACAGCACCGTTCCCGCCGCGAGCGGCCATTGGAAGCGCTCGATGGGCTGGCGGGTAATGGAAGACTTTGCCGTCTGTTCGGGGATTTTTTTGATGCCGTCCTCGTAAACGCGGATCAGACCTTCGCCCGTCGGGCCGAGCGGCTCGTAAAAGCCGTGGGTTGCCGTGGCGATGTCGGAGAGCGTCGTGGAGTCGAGCCGTGAACGCACCAGTTCGCCGCGCTGGTCGCGCACAAAGTCCGTTTTCCCCGAATCGTCGCGGATGGGGATGATTTCGCCCTGGGCGGTGCCGACGCCGACGGTGTAGATGGTCACGCCTTGCTCGGCGAGGGTCTTGGCTTCCTCAATGGCGCCGCCTTCGAGGTCCTCGCCATCGGTCAGCAGCACGATGATTTTATGGTTGCCGGATTTTTCGAGCGCGGTGGCGGCGGCGTCGAGGCCCGCGGCGATGTCGGTGCCTCCGCGGGCGATGGTGTTGGTGTCCACCGCGGCGAGGGATTGGCGGAAGCCGTCATAATCCAGCGTGAGCGGACATTGCAGGAAGGCGTCGCCGGCGAACGCCACCAGCCCGACGCGGTTGCCGGGCATTTTCTGCACCAGGTCGTAAATGGCGAGTTTGGCGCGCTCGAGGCGGCTGGGCGGCACGTCGGGGGTGAGCATGCTGCGCGAGGTGTCAAGCACGAAGACGACGTCCACGCCGCGGGCGCGGTTTTCCTGCCAGTCATAGCCCCACTGCGGGCGGGCCAGCGCCACCACCACGAGCAGGACGCCGAGGGCGATGAAGCAATTTTTGGTGATGCGGAGCGCCGGGCTGTAGGACGTGAGCAGATTCGGCAGCAGCCGCGTCGCCGCAAAGCGGCCGAGCAGTTGCGCCCGGGCCCGGCTCGTGGTGTAAAACAGCGCCAGCAGCCCTCCGAGCACGAAGGGCAGCGCGATGAGCACGTAGGGCCACTGGAAGGTCATGGAAAGTCGGTTTAAGGAAGGCGGCGCAGACGCGTGTGGGCAAGGATTTGCTCGAGGCCCACCAGCACCAGCCCGACCAGCGCCGGCCAGTAAAAGAGCTCCTGGTAGGTGGAGTAATGGCGCAGGTGCGCGGTGGTTTTCTCCATCTGGTCGATCTCGTCGTAAATTTTCTCCAATTGGTTTTCGTCCGTGGCGCGGTAGTATTTGCCGGCGGTTTTGTCGGCGATTTTTTGCAGATCGTCGCTGTTGATGCCCTCCAGGTAGGCGCGGCGGCCGAAGGCGTCCACGTTGTACTGGACGCGCCCGAAACGGTCCGTGATGATGTGGCCGTTTTCGTCGAGCAAGGGCATCGGCTGCGGGTCGGGGGAGCCGACGCCGACCGTGTAAATTTTAATTTTGTAGGCGCTGGCCGCCTCGGCGGCCGCAATGGGGCTGATGTTGCCCGCGTTGTTGTCGCCGTCGGTCAGGAGAATGATGACGCGGCTCTTGGAATCAATGTCGCGCAGCCGGTTGGCCGCCATGCCGAGCGCGGAGCCGATGGCCGTGCTGCCGCCGTCGATGACCTTGAGGTGCAGCCGCTCGAGATTTTGCAGCAGCCATTCATGGTTCAGCGTGATGGGGCTGACGAGGTAGGGGCTGGTGCCAAAAGCGACCAGGCCGATGCGGTCGTTGGGCCGCTTTTCAATGAACTTCTGCATCACGTTCTTCGCGGCGTCCACGCGCGTGACGGTGTTGGCACCCACCGAAAGGTCCACCGACGCCATGGAGTACGACATGTCGAGCACCAGCACGATATCAATGCCGCTGGCGTCAATTTGTTCGGAGTGCGCCTCGGGCATTTGCGGGCGGGCGAGCGCCACGGTGAAGGCGCCCAGCGCCAGGGCGCGGAAGGCAAAAAGCAGCCACCCGGCCCGCGACCGCGAACTGGCCCCGACGCTGCGCGCGACGGCCACGCTGGAAAATTGCACCGCCGCCGTCCGGCCGGCGCGCCCGCGCAAAAAGAGCAGCAGTGGCAGCGCCAGCAACAGCCAGAAATATTCCGGGTTCTGAAATTCGATGTTCATGACGCGGCAACGGTGGGCAGTGGCGGCGGCACGGCCGGGGGCCTGGGCGGCGGCCCGGCTGCGGCCGGTCTGGCCGGCGGCTGGCGGTTGGCCTCCGCGGCGTCCAGAAATTCGCGCGCCGCGTCGAGCAATTGCTCGCGTTCCGCGGTGCCAAATTCCTGTCCGGCGAATTTGGCCAGATCGCAAAACTCCAGGAAACGGCGCAGGCGCGCGGCCAATTCACCGCGCAACCAGGCATGGCGCGCGGCCTCGGCCAAAAACTCCTCCGTGGTGCGTTCGGGCGCGGGCATCTTGTAGGCATTTTCGAGGTAGTGGCGCACGGCGTCGGAAGTGGCGGCGGCAAAGGCCTTGTCCTGCCCGCCGGCCGCATACCCGCGGGTCTTTTCCAGGTCGCGCAGCGCGATTTGGTAGGGGGTGAGGCGCACGGCCGGCTTTTTGCGCAAGGCCAGCCAGAGCAGCGCACTCAGAAGCAATATCCCCGCGATGCTCCCGCAGATGATCAGCGTCCCGTCGCGCTCCCAAAAAGTCAGCGGGATGAGATTGTGCACATCGTGGATGTCGGCAGTCGTGCTTGCAGGCGCGGCGGTGGTGGGAACGAGGCTGGTGGGCGAACTGGCAACCCCCGGCATTGCCGGCGGCGAAAAATTGATGGCGGGCGGAGTGGGGTTGCCGGAACTATTTCCCGCGGCCGGTGCGGTCTGGGCTTGGGCGCACCCCATGAACCCGGCCAGCAAGAGTGCAAGGCCGCCAAGCATTCGGCGCGGATGGCGTGGGCGAGGCATGGTAAATTAGTGACGGCGGCTGCGCTGTTCGAAGAAGCGGCGCAGCGGCAGGATGTAGGAATCGCTCGTCGAAAGGGGCAGGACGCCTGCGCCGGTTTGCAACAGGCCGCGGCGGAACAGCTCCATCCGGTCGCGGCTTTCCTTGGCGTAGCGGTTGCGCACGCCGATGTTGTTGGTGTTGAGTTCCACGACTTCGCCGGTTTCGGCGTCCTCCAACGCCAGCAGGCCCACGCTGGGCAGCTCGTGTTCGCGCGGGTCGGAGAGGGCGACGCAAATTAAATCGTGCCGGCGATTGGCCAGGGCGAGCGCTTTCAACAATTCGCGGCTGCGCGGCGAATTGGGGTTGGGCAGCTTGCCCTCCGGGCCCTGGAGAAAATCGCTGACGAGCACCAGAATCGAGCGGCGGCGCAGCAGGCGGTTGGTGGTGTTAAGCGCATGCACTAGGTTCGTGCCCCGGTGTTGGGGCGCGAAGCACAAAATATCGCGAATGACGCGCAGGATGTGTTGCCGGCCTTTTTGCGGGTGCACGAATTTTTCCATCCGGTCGGTGAACAGGCCCAGGCCGACCTTGTCGTTGTTGCGCGAGGCGGAAAACGCCAGCACGCTGGCGACTTCGGCCGCCAGCTCGCGCTTGCTCGACGCCGCCGAGCCGAAGGCGCCCGAGGCGCTGGCGTCCACCAGCAGCATGAGCGTCAACTCGCGCTCCTCGCGGAATTTTTTCACGAACGGGCGGTCCATCTTCGCCGTCACGTTCCAGTCAATGCGGCGCACGTCGTCGCCCGCGGCGTATTCGCGCACTTCGTCAAAGTCCATGCCCTGGCCTTTGAAGACCGAGTGGTAGGCGCCGACCATCGTGTCCGTGACCAGCCGGCG
>DASZWY010000043.1:0-2498 GCA_035546135.1 Opitutales bacterium | reverse complement strand
GAAACGCCGCCGCCCGCTCCGGCGGGCTAAAGTTTCGGCCCTCCGGCCGCGCCCATGACCGACCCTTGGGAACTGCTCAAGCTCGTTGCCGACCCCACGCGCCTGCGCGTGGTTTGCCTCCTTGCGCGCGAGGAATTGTCCGTCGCCGAATTGCAGGAAATCCTCGGCATGGGCCAGTCCCGCATCTCCTCGCACCTCGCCCTCCTGCGCCAGGGCGATTTGGTCGCCGACCGCAAGGAGGGCAAAAAAACGTTTTACTCCCTCAACCTCGAACTGCCCGACGCCCAGCGCAAACTCGTCGAGGCCGCCGTCGCCGCCGTCGCCGACCGTCCCCAGGCCCGCGACGACCGCGCCAACCTCCAGCGCGCGCTCGACAAGCGCCGCCGCCACGCCGAGGAATATTTCAACACCGTCGCCGGCCGCCTCGGCAAAAATTACTGCCCCGGCCGCTCCTGGGAAGCCCTCGGCCACCTCCTCCTGCGCCTCACCCCCGCCATCCGCATCGCCGACCTCGGCGCGGGCGAAGGCGTGCTCTCGCAGCTCCTCGCGCGCCAGGCCGAGTTCGTCTACTGCATCGATAATTCCGAAAAAATGGTCGAGTTTGGCCGCGACCTCGCCGCCCGCCACAACATCGCCAACCTCGAATACAAGCTCGGCGACATCGAGCAAGTGCCGCTGCCGTCGGCCAGCGTCCACCTTGCGCTGCTCAGCCAGGCCCTCCACCACGCCGAGCACCCGCCCCAGGCCCTCGCCGAGGCCTACCGCATTCTCAAGTCCGGCGGCCGCATCCTCATCCTCGACCTCAAGGAGCACGCTTTCGAGAAGGCCCGCGAACTCTACGCCGACCGCTGGCTCGGCTTCCCCGAAAATTCCCTCTACCAGTGGCTGCGCAAAGCCGGCTTCGCCAACGTCGAAGTCGAGGTCGTCGCCCGCGAAGACAAGGAGCCGTTTTTCGAGACCCTGTTGGCGAGCGGACTAAAGAAGTGATGGAACATGGAAGAATAAAGACGAAAAAATGGAATGGTGATGTTTTTTCCATTTTCCATCCTTAATTTTCCTTCATTTCCTCAACTCTCCCGTCGCCACCCGCACCGCCGCGCAATGCGCCGCCACGCGCGGCTCCATCGCTTTTGCCGAGGGCGCCTCAAGGGTCATGTTGTGGTCGGTGCGGTGCAAGATCAGCCACAGCGCCTCGGGCCAGAGCGGTCGGTCGGCGAAATCCGTCAAGGGCCGCGTGATCAACCCGTGGTCTGCGGCCATGCCTTCGATGACTGGCGAATGATCCACGCCGCAAATCGGCTCGACCGCCGCGAGTATCTTCCGCCCGAACAGTTTCGCCGGTTCGCGGTTCAGTTCGTACATATAGTACCCCTTGGTCTCCCAATCCTCGTGCAGCAGGATGCTCAGCGCATACCGCGGGCGCCCGTCGGCAATCTCGCTCTGCAAAAACGCCAGATGTTGCTTCGCCTCGGGGCTTTTCGGGTCGCGGTAGTCGCGGTTCACATCAATGCCCGAAGGATTTTCGCGCGTCTTCGCCGCCAACCCGCCCGGGTTCAGCGCCGGGAAAATGAGCCAGCCGTATTCATCGCCAAAATATTTCTCGCTCAACAAGCGCTGCAACGCCAGGGGCCCCGCCGGTTCGTCACCGTGGATGCCTGCCGCCAGGTAAATCCACGGGAAATCCCGTTTGGCCGGCGCTTTTCTTAACGCCAGCAGCGGCCAGCCCGCCGCCTCGCCGTATGCCTCCACGGCAAACCCCGCCGCCTTCGCCACCGGCGGCAATTCGGCAAAAAATTTCGGCACCTCCAGCGCGGGACCTTGATAGGACATTGTGCCGTAACCTAACCGCCCCCCGCCGTTTGCGAAGCATAAAATATCGGGCTTGCCCGCCCGCGGCCCAACCCGGACACTTCCGCCATGAAAACCCCCGCCCTCGCCGCCGGCGCCGCCCTGTTGTTGCTGCAAGCTTCCCTCCACGCGCAGGTGGACCCCAAAAATTTCGACCTCACCACCAAGCCGGCGGACGATTTCTACCAATACGCCGACGGCGGCTGGATCAAGGACAACCCCATCCCCCCGGCCTATGCGCGCTGGAGCGTGGACAATGAAGTGGACGAGCGCAACAAGGCCCACCTCCATGCCATTCTCGATGCGGCGGCCGCCGCGAAAGACCCCGACTTCATCCAGAAACTCGTCGGCGATTTTTACGCCACCGGCATGGATGTCGCCGCCGTGGATAAGGCCGGCCTCGCCCCGCTCCAGCCCGCGCTCGACCGCATTGCCGGCCTCACCAGCCCGGCCCAGTTGCCCGCGGCCTTCGCCCGCCTGCACCTCCTCGATATCTTCGCCGGCTTTTATTTCTCCAACGAGGCCGACCCGGGCGACAGTTCGCTGGAAATTGCCGGCGCCGGCCAGTCCGGCCTCGGCCTGCCCGACCGCGATTATTATTTCCGCGACGACGACCACTCGAAGCAGATTCGCGCCCAATACGTCGCGCA
>DASZWY010000042.1:0-5140 GCA_035546135.1 Opitutales bacterium | reverse complement strand
CAACTGGAACGGCGCGCAATTGCAGGACGATTTGCTCAAAGGCCTCACCGGCAAGCTTGACCAGCGCGCGGGCCTGCAACTGGCGCAGAGCTTTCCCCCGGCGCACGAGGCGGTCGAGAAATTCGTGCGCGACTGGATGCTTCAGGAATACAACCTCGCCCCCGGCACGCCGGTTTACCTGCGTGTGCGTTTCCGCAACGAGCCGGAACCGCTGGCGCCCCCGCCGCCCAAGGGCTGAGGTGATTTTTGCCGTCATGAAAATCGCGTTGCGAAATGCCGGGGTTTTGTTGGGTGCAGTTCTCGCCGCCATCGGGTCGGCGGGTTGCCCGACCGTGCGCGATGGCTCCGCCACGTCCCTTGCGGCGGCGCCGGCGCCCGCGCAACAAACCGTCCGCGTGGTGAACGCTGTCGGCGCGCCGGTGAGCGGCATCGCGGTCACGGTCTATCCCCTCGGCGGCAAACCCCGCAACGTTGGCATCACCAATGAAAAAGGCGAACTCGTCGTGCCGGTCGCGCCGCAGAATCTCTACGTTTTCCTGCTGAACCGCCGCACCCTCCTCGGCCAGACCGCCGAGAATCTGTTTTCGCCGAGCCCCGCGGGAACCTACTTGTATCAACGCGACGGCAACGTCGTCGTGGTGCCGGTGGATTTGAGCCCCGGCACCAACTCGCCCCTCGTCTCGCCGGTCATCGACCCGCTGAAGGCCGGGAAGTAGACAGATAAAAACCAAAAACCGCGGAGGGCGTCTGCCTCCGCGGTTTTGCAAACAAAGCGAGGGATTCGCTGGCTACTTCGTCGCTTCGTCGAGGATGTCGCCGAGGCTGGTGAGCTCCTGGTCGCCCTTGAGGCGCTCGAACGCGGCCACTTCGGCGGCGAGTTGCGAGGCGTCGTAGGTCGCGGCTTTGATGGACAGGCCGATGCGGCGCTCGTTGTGGTCCACCTTGATGACGCGCGCCGTGACTTCCTGGCCGATCTTGAGCACGTCCTTGATTTTCTCGACGTGCTCCTCGTTGATTTGCGAGATGTGCACCAGGCCGTCGATGTCGTTCTGCAGTTCGACGAACGCGCCGTAGTTGGTGATCTTGGAAACCTTGCCCTTGACCACGTCGCCGACGCGGAAGTAGCGGTCGATTTCCTCCCACGGGTCTTGCGTGAGCTGCTTCATGCCGAGGGAAATGCGCTGCTGGTCGGTGTCCACATCGAGCACGATGGCCTCGACCTCATCGCCCTTCTTGAGGACTTCCGAGGGGTGGTTGACCTTGCGCGTCCAGCTGAGGTCGGAAACGTGCACCATGCCGTCGATGCCCTCTTCAAGTTCGATAAAGGCGCCGTAGTTGGTGAGATTGCGTACCTTGCCGCGCACGCGTGCGCCGACCGGGTAATTGTGGCGGACCATCGTCCACGGATTCGTCTCGAGCTGGCGCACGCCGAGGGAGATTTTCTGCTCCTCCTTGTTGATGGCGAGCACCACCGCGTCGAGCTCCTGGCCGACCTTGAGCACTTCGCTCGGCTTGGAGATGCGCTTCGTCCAGGACAGTTCGGTGACGTGCACGAGGCCTTCGACGCCTTCCTGGATTTCCACGAATGCGCCGTAGGGCACAAGGTTGACGACCTTGCCGTGCACCTTGGTGCCGACGGGGAATTTCTGCTCGATGCCGTCCCAGGGGTTCGCGGCCATCTGCTTGAGGCCCAGTGACACGCGCTCGCGCTCGCGGTCCACTTCGATGATCATGACGCTGATTTCCTCGCCCACCTTGAGCATTTCGCTCGGGTGCGAGACGCGGCCCCAGCTCATGTCGGTGATGTGGAGCAGACCGTCGAGGCCGTCGAGGTCCACAAACGCGCCGTAATCGGTGATGTTCTTGACGGTGCCGCGGCGGGTGGTGCCGGGCTTGACGTCGTTGAGCAGGGCGCGACGCTTCTGCTGGCGCTGCTCCTCAATCAGCTCGCGGCGCGAAACCACGATGTTTTTGCGGTCGAGGTTGATCTTGAGGATCTTAAAGTCGTAGGTCTGGCCCAGGTACTGGTCCAGGTTCTTGGGGGGCTGCACGTCGATCTGCGAGGCCGGCAGGAACGCGTCCACGCCGATGCCGACAATCAGGCCGCCCTTGACCTTGCCCTTCACGCGGCCCGCCACGATGGAGCCTTCGGAGGTCTTGGTCAGGATGTTTTCCCAGTTCTTCTTCTGCTCGGCCTTGTCGAAGGAGAGCACCGGGTTGCCGTCCTTGTCTTCCAGCTTTTCGAGGAAGACGTCGATCTGCGAGCCGATTTGCAGCGCGCCGACATCGACGAATTCGGAATGGGGGATGGAGCCTTCGGCTTTGCCGCCGATGTCCACGATGACTTCATTGGCCCGGATTTCGGTGACGGTGCCTTTGATGATGGCCCCGGCCTTGAGGGGGGCGAAGCTGCTCTCCGCGAGCAGTTGTTCCATGACTGAACTCATAGCTGTTTTTCTAACCAGGCCTCCCAAACCAGGCCGTTGAGCCCGTTTTCGGAGGGTTGGAGGTTATGTTGATGGTGGAGGTGGGATGTTTTGCGCCGCCGGCGAACCGGCGGGAAGGGAAGCCCGGGAGGGCTTCCGGCAAGACAAAGGAGGTTTATCCTGCCCGAAATCCACCCCCTTCGGCAAGCGGAAAAGCAGGGGGTAAGCGAAAGGCGTTTTTCCCTCGCCATAATCCTCCGGCCTGTTAGACAGGTAAGCCCCACCTCGGGAACCCGACTGATGCCCCGCTCCTCCACCAAAGGCGGTTTTCCAGCCGCGCCTGTCGCCAAGCCCGTCGCCCCCGTGCCGGTTGTGCCGCCGGTGCCGGCCGTGCCCGCGCCGCGCCCGGGCAAGGCCCCCCTGCAGGATTTGGAAATCAAGGACGCCTCGCTGATTTTCAACACCGTCTGGTCGGAGCTGGAGCAGGAATTCGGGCACGAGCACATGCGCTTCCCGAAGGAAATTTTCTGGCTCAACGGCGCGCCGGGCGCCGGCAAGGGCACGCACACGCGCTTCATTCTCAAATACCGCGGGTACCCGCAGCAGCCCGTCGTTGTCAGCGACTTGCTCCAAAGCCCCGAGGCCCGCAAGCGCATCAACGCCGGCTTGCTGGTCGGCGACCGCGAAGTCACCGCCTTGGTCCTGCGCGCGCTGCTCAACCCGATTTACGAAAACGGCACCGTCGTCGATGGCTACCCGCGCACCGAAGTGCAGGTCGAGTGTCTCAAGCTTTTCTATCAAAAGCTGATGGCGATGCGCAACGAGTTCCGCGACACGGCGCTCGCCCAGATTTTCCGCAAGCCGCGTTTCCACATCCTCGTGCTGTACATTGACGAGGAGGAAAGCGTGCGCCGCCAGTTGCGCCGCGGCCGCCAGGCCATCGAGCACAACCAGAGCGTGCGCGAATCGGGCGAGGGCCATGAATTCGAGGTGCGCCCGACCGACCTGACCGAGGAAGCCGCGCGCAACCGCTATCGCGTCTTCAAGGAGCGCACCTACGATTCCCTGCGCGCGTTGCGCGAGGTCTTCTATTACCACTACATCAACGGCACCGGCACCGTGGAGGAAATCCAGCAACGCGTGCTGAAGGAACTCCAATACCAGAGTTCGCTCGAGCTCGAGGAAGAGACCTACGACTTCATTGCCGACATTCCCGTCGCCACCGAAATCGTCCAGCACGCCCGCCAGGACCTCGTCACCCGCCTCGACGACTATGCCAAGAAACGACCCGACCTCTTCAAGCGCGTGGCCGAGCTGGTGCGCGTGAAGTTCATGCCCATCGTGCTGCGCCACGCCATTTCCGGCGAGTCCTGCATCAACACCGAGGACTCCGTCTTCGAGGACGTGGACGCACTGGGCATGCTCATTGACATCTTTTCCGAACGCGGCTTTCACGCCGTGGTGGACCTGCACCGCCTCGAGATTCCCGACAGCCTCGACCCCAAGACCTACAAAATCAAGACGCGCTGGAAAAAAGTCTTCCGCGTCCACATCCGCTTCGCCGGCTCCGAAATCCGCCGCGGCGACTAAGCCGATTCCTGCCTTATGGATCCACGTTACGCGAAACTGGCCGAGGTGCTGACCGGCCATTCCTGCCGACTTCGCCCGGGTGACCGCGTGCTGATTGATGCCTTCGACGCTCCCGGCGACATCGTGACCGCCCTCATCCGCTCCGTTCGTTCGCACGGCGCGCTGCCGTTCGTGCAATTGCACGACGCCCGCGTCACGCGCGAAATTCTGCGCGACGGCGCGGACGCCCAGTTTGACGTGCAGGGCAAGCTCGACCTCCACCGCATCAAGCAGATGCAGGCCTACATCGCCGTGCGCGGCTCGCACAACATTTTTGAAAACTCCGATGTGCCGGCCTTTCGCCTCAAGCGCGCGATGGCCGCGTTCCGCCCGGCGCTGAACTGGCGTGTGAACCAGACGCGCTGGGTCGTCCTGCGCTGGCCCACCGCCGCCATGGCCCAGCAGGCCGGCCAGAGCACCGAGCAGTTCGAGGACTTTTTCTTCCGCGTCTGCACGCTCGACTACGCCCGCATGAAGCCCGGCATGGCCGCACTCAAGACGCTGATGGAGCGCACCGACCGCGTGCACCTCGAGGGCCCCGGCGTGGACCTGCGTTTTTCCATCAAGGGCATTCCCGCCATTGCCTGCGGCGGCCAGTGCAACATCCCCGACGGCGAGGTCTTCAGCGCGCCGGTCAAAAATTCCGTCGAAGGCGAAGTCACCTTCAACGCGCCGACGGTCTACCAAGGGGTCGCGTTTGAGAAAGTGTGCTTCAAATTCAAGGCCGGCAAAATCGTCGAGGCCGCGGCCGCCGCCAACCGCGACCGCCTGAACAAGATTCTCGACAGCGACGCCGGCGCGCGCTTCATCGGCGAGTTCGCCATCGGCTTCAACCCGCACGTGCTCGAACCCATGCGCGACATCCTCTTCGACGAAAAAATCGCCGGCTCCTTCCACTTTACCCCCGGCCAGGCCTACGAGGAGGCCGACAACGGCAACCGCTCGCAGGTCCACTGGGACCTCGTCAGCATCCAGCGCCCGGAATACGGCGGCGGCACCATCAAGTTCGACAACCAGGTCATCCGCCGCGACGGCCTGTTTTTGCCGAAACCCTTGCAAAAATTGAATCCGGAATATTTGCTGGG
>DASZWY010000041.1:0-51657 GCA_035546135.1 Opitutales bacterium | reverse complement strand
CTCGTGCTGCAACTGCTGATGTATGCCTCGCCCATCATTTATTCGCCGCTGAACGAGCGTTTTCAGCGCCTGCCGGCGCTCTGGCGCGAACTTTATTACCTGAACCCGCTTGCCGGCGCGGTGGAAACGATGCGCGCCGTGTTGTTTGGCCCGGGCAAAGTGCCGCTCTCCGGCACGCATCTGGCGATGGGCGCAGTGGTGGCGGTGCTTGGGCTGCTCGGCGGCATCTGGTGCTTCCGCCGGGCGGAAAACGTGGTGGCCGACGTGGCGTAAATTTTTAGCGGAACAAACTTCATGGCCGAGCCCATCATCCGCGTCGAAAACCTCTCGAAACTTTACCGCCTCGGACGGAAGGAGGAGCGTTCGCGCACGCTGATTGAGTCGCTGGGCCGGTTTGCCAGCGCGCCGCTGCGCAACTTCCGCCAGTTGCGCAGCCTGACGCACTTTGAGGACGCCGAGAGGTCGAGCGATATCCTGTGGGCGCTGCGCGAAGTATCCTTCGAGGTGATGCCGGGCGAAGTCGTGGGGCTCATCGGGCGCAATGGCGCGGGCAAAAGCACGCTGCTGAAAATCCTCTCGCGCATCATGCCGCCAACGCGCGGGCACATCCTGATTCACGGGCGCCTCGCCAGCCTGCTTGAGGTTGGCACGGGCTTCCACCCGGACCTTTCGGGGCGCGACAATATTTTTCTCAACGGCGCCATCCTCGGCATGACGCGCAAGGAAATTGCCCGCAAGTTCGACGAGATTGTGGCGTTTGCGGAAATTGAGAAATTCATCGACACGCCGGTGAAGCGCTACTCCAGCGGCATGTACGTGCGCCTGGCGTTCGCAGTGGCGGCGCACCTGGAGCCGGAAATTCTCGTGGTGGACGAGGTGCTGGCGGTGGGCGACGCCGCCTTCCAGCAAAAGTGCCTCGGCAAAATGCAGTCCGTCTCCGCCCGCGATGGCCGCACCGTCCTGTTTGTCAGCCATTCGATGCAGGCGGTGACCAGCCTGTGCCAGCGCGCGGTGCTGCTCGACGGCGGCCGACTGGCGGCGATGGGGCCGGCAGCAGACATGGCCGGGCGTTATTTGCAAATGCTTGGCGGCGCGCTGGCCGAAACGGCGTGGCGCGGCGACACCGGCGACGATTCCTTCCGGTTGAAATTTGCCCGGGTGCTGGGCAGCCGCGACGGCGCGCTCACCACCGACCAGGCCATCCGCGTGCAACTCGTCGGCGAGGTGCTCAAGCCCATCCTCGGCCTGATTTGCGCGGTGGAAATTTATTCCGGGCACCGCCAGCTCCTCGCCTATTCGGCGCACGACGACGCCCAGCCGCCGCCGCCCGTCGCCGTCCCACCCGGGCCGTTTGCGTGGGAACTGACCATTCCCGGCGACACGTTTGCCGCGGGCGCGTATGAAATCCGCTTCGACCTCGGCGTGCATAACGCGAAAAAGCTCGTGGCGGAAAAAATCGGCTTTTCGCTGTCTCTGGAAAACACGCAAGGCATCGGCCGCCGGTACCAGAGCCATTGGACGCACTGCCTGCGCCCGAACTGGTCGTGGCGGAAACTCGGCGGGGAAGAAGCGGCGCGGCTCGCGCGCGAAAAATAATTTTCCATGACCCCGGCGCACGTCATCATCCTCGCGGGCGGCTCCATCAGCAGCAAGCTGGGCTTCCTGCGCAGCCTGTGCCCAAGCCCGGCGCTGATTCCGGTCAATACCCGGCCACTGGCCGCGTATCTGATTGATTTCTACACGACGCAAAAAGCCGCCGACATCCGCCTGGCGGTGAACGCCGAGGTTGCGGACACGGTGCAGACCGAGCTTGGTGGCCTGCACGAAAAATACTCGATCTTTCGCCTGGAGCCGACTGGCGGCGTGGTGGAATCGCTGGCGCAGGCCTGTGCAAACCTGCCCGACAACGATGAAGTCATTGTGAACCTTGTTACCACCGTCCCGACGCGCCTGGCGCAACCGGGCGAAGTGCTGCTGGCAAACCAGACGACCCGCAGCGGCCATTGGTCGGGGGTGGTGGCCGGAAAAGACGGGGTGCAATTCTCGTACAAGTCCAGCCCGCTGCCGGAACCGAGCCAGGCCTTTACGGGCGTGTTTGCCAGCCGCGCGGGAGCGCTCAAGGCGGCCCTGCGCGCCACGAGCGTGAAGAATGACCTGCTGGCGGTCGTCGCGCAATTGCACTCCGAAAAACCGCTGCGCTTCACGGCGGGCGACTGGATTGATTGCGGCCACGAGACCAATTACTACGACGCCAAGGCGCGGCTGATTTCGAGCCGCTCGTTCAACCACATCCAGGTTTCGCTCGACGACGGCGTGCTGACCAAACAGTCGGAGCACGGCGAGAAATTGGCGCGGGAAGTGAATTACGTGCAGATGCTGCCAGCGGGCATCCGGGTCTATTTTCCGCGTATTCTCGCCTCGACTCCGGCCGGTCCGGGCGGCCCGGCCACCGCGCAGATGGAATATTACGGCTATCCGACGGTGGCGGAGTATTTTCTCTATTGGGAATTGAGCGCGGACAACTGGCGTCGGCTGTTTTCGCGGCTCGAGGCGGCGCTGCGGCGCTTTTCCACCTACCCTTACGCCATCAGCCAGGCGGCCTACGCCGATTTTTATTTTCAGAAAACCGTCCAGCGCGTCGAAGAGTTTCTGCGGCAAATCCCAGGGGAGCTGCGGACGACGCTGGAAAAGGAAACCGTCGTCAATGGCCGACGCTGCCGGTCGTTTGCGGCGCTGGCGGGCGAAGCGCAGCAACGCCTTGCGGCGATGTATCGCGAAAAAGATTTCTGCGTGATGCACGGCGACTTTTGCTTCAACAACATCCTCTACGACGTGCCCTCGGGCATTGTGCGGCTGATTGACCCGCGCGGCAGTTTTGGCGAACACTGCGTGGGCATCTACGGCGACCAGAAATACGACCTCGCCAAGCTGAAGCACTCGGCGGAGCATGGCTATGATTTTCTGGTCAACGGCTTGTTCACCCTGCGGTGCGACGGCGCCACGTTCGACTACGCCGTGGCCGCGCGCGCTTGCAGCCCGCTGGTAGCGGAGCTTTCACGCGGGCTCAGCGCCGCCCTCGGCCACCGCGACGCTGACATCGAGTTGCTCACCAGCCTGCTTTTCCTTTCCATGGGTCCCTTGCATGCCGAGGACCGCGCGCGCCAGCTCGCGATGCACGTCCACGGCCTGAGTCTGCTCAACCGCTGCCTGGAGAAATAAATCATGGCCATCATCTGCATCGATCTTGACGGCGTCATCGCCGACTTCAAAAAAGAAGGCCAAACCTACGCGGACGTCGCGCCCATGCCCGGCGCGGTGGAAAAGGTGCGCAGCCTCAAGGCCGCGGGCCACCACATCATCATCTATTCCGCGCGGCACATGAAAACCTGCCAGGGCAACGCGGGGCTGGTGGTGGCGCGCATCGGCGGCATGACGCTCGACTGGCTGAAGCGCCACGACATTCCCTACGACGAAATTTTCTTCGGCAAGCCCTGGGCGGATGTCTACATTGACGACAACGCGATTCGCTTCAGTTCCTGGAACGAGATTGCGGCGAACGGCGCCAACCTGCCCTCGTCGACGGAGAGCAAGCGGGCGGCGGCGGCGAAAAAATCCGAATGACCATCGTCATTCCCATGGCCGGGCGCGGCCAGCGGTTCGTGGACGCGGGCTACCGCGTGCCGAAGATGCTCATCGAGGCGCACGGCAAGTCGCTGCTGCAATGGAGCGTGGACTCGCTGCCGTTGGCAGCGTGCGAGTGGCTCGTCTTCATCGGCCTGGCCGAACACGAGCGGGAATTCGGACTCTCGGGGCAGATTCGGCGCTGGTATGGCGGCGGCCCGCGGCTGTCCTTTGTCTTTCTGCCAGGCGTCACCGGCGGCCAGGCGGAAACGGTGCTGGCGGCGCGAACCTCCATCAACCCGGAAAAACCCCTGCTGATTTTCAATATTGATACGGCCTTCCACTCGCCCACCTTGGCACAGACCCTGGCGGACACCGCCAACGACGGCGTGCTGGGCGCATTTGCGAGCCGCGAGCCGCGCTTCAGTTTTGCCGCGGCAAACGAGAGGGGCATCGTGACCCGGGTGACGGAAAAGGAGCCGATTTCCGAGCATGCCTTGACGGGGATGTATCATTACCGGCGCGCCGGGGACTTCCTCGCCGTCGCCGATGCGGCGGTAAAGCACAATCAGCGCGTAAAAGGCGAATTTTACGTGGCGCCACTTTACAACGCGTTAATCGCGCAAGGCCGGCGCTTCGTGATCGATGCCTGCGACGCGCATTACATCCTCGGCACCCCCACGGAACTGGAGGCGTTCCTGGCCCGGCCGGCGGCGGAGATCCGCGCGAAACTGGCGCAAACCTCATGACGGATACGCCGGAAATTTCCTACTGCCTGCCGGTTTTCAACTCGGCGGCGCGCATCGAGCGCTGCTTGCGCGGAGTGCTGGAGCAGCGGGCAAAGTCGCGCGAAATTCTACTCGTGGATAATGCTTCGACGGACGATACCGTGGCCAGGGCCCGGGCGCTGCTCGACGGCGTACCGGGGGCGCGCATCATCGTCAACGATCGCAATATTGGCCGCATTGAAAACTGGAACCGCTGCCTGGAACTGGCCACGGGCGAATCTATTAAATTTGCGCTGGCCAACGACCGGCTGCTGCCGGGGGGCGCGGATATGCTGCTGAAGGCGGCGCGGGCAAACCCCGGCGCCGCCATGATTTGCTCACAGCAGTTGGATGTGGACGGCGTTCCCGAAAATCCCCAAGCCGCGGATGAAACTCGCACCCCCCTCACCCTCAATCGGAAAGCGGCCCTGTTGCGCCTGAGCGAAAGAGGCAACGACACCGGCGCGCTCGGCGGCATGCTGATTCGTGGTGAAGAGGTGCGCAGGCATAATCTCCGTTTCCGCACGGACATCCCCTATTGGTCGGATTTTTATTTCACCATCGAACTGGCCGCGCTCGGCGAAACGGTGTACCTCGACACGCCCTCCTATCTTTTTGACCGCAGCGTGAAAGGCCGGTTTGCCGTGTCCGGCACCGGCGCCCAGACCCGCTCGCTGTGCTTTGAGGCGCGGGAGTGCGCGCTGCTGCTGGCGAAGCTGCTGCCGGAATTCGGGGTCGAGCCCTGGCACGGTTTTGAATTTCTGCATACGATGTACACCGGGGCCAGCTGGTTTGGGATTCTGCCCGTGCTGTCGAAGCCGGACACCCAGGCGCTGTTCGCCGGCGCCGGGCCACTCGCCGCCAGCGCCGAGCGCTACCGTTTCTGGAAATCCTTCGGGCGCTTTGAGCATCCGCTCCAACGGGTCTTGTCGAAAGTCGGCCTCTACCGTTATCCCTGGCAGCAACGGCCATGAATTTTCTCAAGAACATCATCCAAATCCTCTCGTCGCGGATGGATTATTGGCCGTGGGCGCTGTGGGCGCCGTTGTTTTTGGGCGGCTGGGCGCTGAGCCGGTGGCCCGCGGGGCAGGCGCGGTTGAACCGGGCGGCGTGGGCGCTGCCGGCGCTCGGCGGGTTGATGCTCGCGGTGTTTGCGTGGTTCAACTGGGTGTTCCTGCGCAGCCCGGTTTACCTTGGGCCGATGAGCCATCTGCAGCCGCAAATCGCCGACACTTCCTGGTATTTCGCCACCGGTCGGCCGGTGTACCACGGGACGGATTCGGCGGAAATCTACAACCTGCTCTACGGGCCGTGGCTGTATGTCATCACCGGCACGTTCGAGAAAATGCTGGGGCCGGACATTTTTTCCGCCAAACTGCCCGGCGCGCTGGCGATTGGTGTGGCCACCGTGCTGCTGTTTTTCCTCCTGCGCAAAAAAGCCGGCGCGGCCTTCGCCGTGCTTGGCACCGGCGTGTTTGCCGCCCTGCTCATCATGCTGGACCCGGTGGAAAGCCTGACCCGCGCGGACGTGTACATTGTGCTGGGCGTGGTCCTCGGGGCCTGGGTCGCGCAATCGCCCTCAGACTTGACGCCGTGGGCCTTCGGGCTGCTGGCCGGCCTGTGTTTCAACCTCAAGATTCACGCGCCGGTCTATTTCCTGCCGTTGCTCTGGCCGGCGTGGGCGGCCGGGCACCGCGGGAAAAGCCTGCTCGCGGCCCTGGCCGGCGCGGCGGCCGCCGGCGCGGCGCCGTTTTTAATTTTTCCGAATGTCTCGCTGAAGAATTTCGCCTGGACCCTCGGCGCAGCCAGCGCGCACGGACTGGATCCGCACCGCTTTCTTGAATGCACCGAGACGTTTTTCCTGCTGGCCCTGCCGATCGCCATCATCGCCGCGCTGGCGTGCGCGCAGAATCCCGGCCCTGCCGCGGAAAAATTAAGAGCGCTCCGGCCGTTCCTGGCCCTGATTTTCCTGACTTTTTTGATGCTGCTGCCTTTTGCCTCAAAGTATGGCTCAGGCCCGCACCATTATTTGCCGCTGCTGGTGGTTTTGCTTTCGCTGGCGGCGGACTTTGCCCCGCAGGTCCGGCAATGGCTGGGGGGACCGGGCCTGACGTGGATCGCCGCGCAGGCGCTGCTGTTTTCCTGGCTCGGCTGCGGTTTTGCCGTCGGGCTGACGCGCAGTTATCAGGACGCCGCGTGGCTGAATTCCAGCGCCGCCTGGGCGCAGGACATCAACGCCGACCTCGACGCGATTCTGGCCCGGCACGGCCAGGACAGCGTCATCCTGATGGGCGCGGGCAACGACCAGGATTACATTTACACGTTTTTCCGCACCCGGCTGGTCTTTGCCGGAATGCCCGACGGCCTCGAGCCGGGTCCGCTGATGGAATTTGTGGCGGCGGGCAAGCATCTCGAAAACCTGCCGAAGCTGACCGCCGCGCTGGGCCAAGCCTACCCCGGGAAAAAAATCCTCTGGCTGGTGCCCAAAGGCGACCGGCCCTTTGCCATGACCACGCTCTACGCCGAGGTGATGCGCGGCGACTACACCAACAAGGCCCCGCTTTTCGACGCGCAGTTTCAGGCGGATTTTCAAAAACATTATCACCTGGTCGAGTCCACCCGGTTTTACGACCTCTACGGCCCCACCGCGGGCTAAAACGCACCGGCGATGCAACTTTCCGTTCTTCTCTGCACCCACAACCCGCGGCGCGACTTTCTCGAGCAGGTGCTGGCCGCTTTGCGCGCGCAGACCCTGCCCGTGACGGAATGGGAGTTGATCGTGGTGGACAATGCGAGCGCGCCCGCCGTGGCGGCCTGGGCGGACTTGCGCTGGCAGCCCAACGCGCGCGTGGTGGTGGAAACCACGCTCGGCCTCACCCCCGCGCGTTTGCGCGCCATCCGCGAAGCGGCGACCGATTTGCTGGTGTTCGTGGACGACGACAATGTGCTGGCGCCCGATTTCCTCGCCGAAGCCGTGCGGCTGGCCCAAACGCATCCTTATCTTGGCGCGTTCGGTTGCAGCATCCGCGGCGTCTATGAAAAAGCCGCGGCGCCGGAGGTGCGCGAATGGCTGTGGCTGCTGACCGTCGGCGAAATTCACCAGGAGCGCTGGTCGAACCTGGGGGTGCTTGGCGGTGAAGTTTACACGCTGCCCAGCGGGGCGGGCCTGGTCATCCGCACGAGCGTGGCGCGCGAATATGCCCGCCTCGCCACCAGCGACCCCTTGCGCGCGAGCCTCGACCGGCGCGGCGCCGATTTGACCGGCTCGGGCGACCGCGACTTGTCGGCCACCAGCACGCGGCTGGGCTTGGGCACCGGGAAATTTCCCAGTCTGAAGCTCGATCATTTGATGGCAGCCGGCCGCGTCGAGCCGGCATATCTCCTGCGCCTCGCCGAAGCCACGGCTTACGGGGAGACCATTCTGTATTTTCTGCACGGGCTGCCCTGGCGCAAACCGCCCCAGTCGCGTTCGCGCCGCTGGCTGCAAGCATGGGAACGCCGCCACCTGCCGCCGCTCGAACGCGAATTGCACGAGGCGATGTCGCGCGGCCGGAAACGCGCGCGCGCGCTGCTGGAATCGCTGCCGGAAAATTCCCTCCCACCCGCGGCGGCTTTGCCATAAAACGCGATGAGGCTTTTGCTGCTCGATGAATCGCCAGAGGTGATTGGCGGCGTGGACACTTACCGCCGCGCATTTGCCCCGGAAGCCGCGAAGCTGGCGGAGACCGTGGTGTGGGCGTGTTCGGCGGAACGCCGGCGGCGCGAACCGCACCTGTTCGCGGCGCCGGGAGTGACCATGGTGGATTTGCCTCCCGACCGCCGCTCGTGGCAGGGATTGGTCTGGGCGGCCCTCCGCCGGATACCGCCGAAAATGGCGCCGTGGCGGGCCAATGCCCAGCAATGGCTCTCGCATTCCCATTTGCGGAAAGTGTGCCGCCGGCACCGCCTGACGCATGTGCTCGAACTTTGCGTGAACCACCAGCCGTTTCCCCGGCTCCGCCGGCCGACCGCGGGCGTGGTGCACGACCTCAGTTTTTTCACCCGCGACGACCCGAGCATCGAAGCCGCATTGCGGAGCTGGACCAAGGACGCCGTGAAAATGTTTTGCGATTCCGCCCAAACTCGCGCCGACCTGCTGGGGCTGGATGCGTCCGTCGCTCCACGCGCGGAAGTGGTGTTGCTGACCTCGCCGCCGGTGCAAAATCCGCCCGCGGGACCCAATCCGTTTGCGCGGAAGGAGCCCGTATTCTATTACCCGGCGCGCACGACTTGGCACAAGGGCCACGATGTAATCCTCGGCGCGCTGGCCAAACTCGCGGCGGAAAACCAATCGTTCCATTGCTACTTCAGCGGACATGGCACCGACCGGATGTTTGACGACAATCCCTCGCCGGAACGCGACACGGACGACGTGCGTCTGGCCTGCCGCAAATATCGCGAGCCGTTGTCGGGACGCGTCACGCTGCTCGGGCCGCAGTCCTGGGCCACGGTGGAGCAACTTTTTCAGGCCGCCAACTTGGTGGTGCTGCCGACGCGCTTCGAAGGTTTCGGGCTGCCCCTGAGCGAAGCGCTGCGTCGCAACAAGCCCGTGATCGCCTCGCGCGTGCCATCACTGGAAGAGCAAGTCGCATTCTTCGGCGCGGAGGAACAAGCGCGCTGGGTTCCGCTCGGCGACGAAGCCGCGCTGGCCACCGCGCTCGGCGATTTTCTGGCGGGCCGCCTGCGCTTTCCGGAATTTTCCCCGGCACTCCGCGAGCGAGTGGCCGCCTGGACGTGGGCGGCCGTCGCGCGCAAGGTCCTCACGGAATTGAAGGCCGCCGCTTCCGCGTGAAACTCGCACTCATCAGCCACGGACCCGCCGGCGACCCGCGCCAGTTTTCCGGCATACCATGGCACATTCTGCAGGAATTGCGCCGCCAAGGGCATGAAGTCGAACCCTTCGACGCCAAACCGGCGGCGTGGACGCTGCCGTGGGCCCAATTTAAAAACCGGCTGTCCTTGAAATTTTCCCGGCAACCGCATCACCCCGAGGCCGACCCGTGGGTCTTGCGCACGCGCGCGCTGCGGCTGGACCGGATAGTTCGCGCGTTTCGCCCCGATGCGGTGCTGTGCGCCGGTTTTCCCGAAGCGGCCGCGGCGATTTCGGCAAAGCTGCCACTCTACGTCTGGATGGATGCGCTCTACCCGACGGTGCGGCGCAGTTATCCGTATTTTCGCGACTATTATAGCGAAAGCGACGCCCGCATTCTCGGGCAGATCGAAGATGGCGTGCTGCGCCGGGCGCGAAAAGTCTGGCTCAGCAGCGCCTGGGCCGCCAATGAAGCGAAGGCCGACTTTCCCCAGGCGGCGGTGCACATCGGCGTGCAATCCTTCGGCGCGAATCTCCCCAAGCCACCGACCGTGGACGAAGTGGAAAAATCCCTCGGCGCACGCAATCTGGCCCAGCCCACCCTGCTCTTTCTCGTCAATGAATGGGAACGCAAAGGCGGCGAGACCGCCGTGGAAACCATGCGCCGCTTGCGTGAACTCGGCTGCCCGGCGAAGCTGGCCGTCGTCGGTTTGAACAAGCGGCCTCCGTCCGTGTCCGCGGAACCCGGGCTGGAATGGATGGGCCGGCTGGATAAGAGTGTGCCCGCGGAAGCGCAACAGTTGGAAAAATTGCTTTCCGAATCGGCCTTTTTGCTGCTGCCGACCAAGGCGGATTGCACGCCGATTGCCTGCCATGAAGCGGCGGCCTATGGCTTGCCGGTGCTCGCGACGGACGTCGGCGGGCTGTCGTCAACGGTGGATGCCGGCAAATCCGGCATGCTCTGGCCGGTTGAAAAATTTGCCGCGGAAGCGCCGGCCTGGATTACCGCCCTGCTGGCGGACCGGACAAGGTATGAAACGATGGCCCGCGCCGCGCGCCACCGTTTCGAGGCCATCGGCAACTGGGCCGTGAATGTGCGTGCGGTGGCTGGGGCCATGGCCGCCGACCTGAAAAAATAATCCGATGGCAACCGGCCAAAATATTTCTCCGGCGGCCCGCCCCATCTGGCTGCGGCCGGGGCCGCAAGGCGAAGGCCGGTGGGCGTTGCTGGCCTACAGCTTGCGCAAGCGCGGTGAGCGCTGGGGCTGGAGGCACCTGGCCTGGCTCAACCGTATTGGCGCAAAATTTACCGTGCGCGACCTCTACGGCGCACCGGGTGACACCCTGCTGGCCGCCATCGTGGCCCGGCAAATCAAGGAGCACTGGCCGCGCCTGCGCGTGAACTTCATCACCAAAAATCCCGACTTGGTGCAGCATGACCCGAACTTGAGCACCATCAATGCCGCGCCCGGCGTTTTTGGCTTGGATTTTTGGTATTACGACCTGCAAACGCGGCGCGACCCGCGCACCAACCTGCTCGCGCCGACCTTTGCCGTGCTTGGAATCACGGACGGGCAATATCACGGACGGGTTTATCTCACCAGCGAGGAACGCGCCGCCGCGCGGGAGAAACTGGCGGATTTGCCGCGCCCGCGCATCGCCGTGAGCACGCTCAGCGCCCAGCCGGTGAAAAACTGGCCGGTGGCAAAATGGCGGGAATTGGTCCCCGTCCTGGCCCAGCGCGGCTCGCTGGTGCATTTGGGCGACAGCCGCGAGCCGGCGCTGCCGGTCGCGCGAAATTTTGCCGGCAAATTGACCAAACGCGAATCCATGGCCATCCTCGGCGAATGCGATTTGTTTGTCGGCCCGGTGACCTTCCTCATGCATGCGGCCAACGGGCTGGATGTACCCGCCGTCGTGATTTTCGGCGGCTCGCATACGCCGGCCAACGCGGGCTACGCCGCCAACCTCAACCTTTACACGGATTTGCCCTGCAGCGGCTGCTGGCTGACCGGCCATCCCGGCTCGGAGTGTCCGCATGACCTCGCCTGCATGGCCGCCATCACCCCTGCGACGGTGTTGGCCGCGGCGGACGAATTGCTGGCGCGCAAACGCGGCACCGCCCCGTCATGAAACCCTGCCCCCTCGAGTTGATTGGCTGCGGCGCACTGGGCGAACAAGTCTATGCGCCGGTGCTGGCGCATTTGGAGCGGACGGGCCGGGTGAAAGTCACCGGCTTGGTGGAACCGGCGGAAGCTCGCCGGAGGAAAGTTGCCCAAATTTTCCCGGCGGCGCGCGCCGTGGCGCGGATTGAGGAATTGCCGGCCAACTCCGAGGCCCTGGCCGTCATCGCTTCCCCGCCCGGAGTCCATGCCGCACAAGCCTGCGCTCTGCTGGCGGGCGGACGCCATGTCTTGTGTGAAAAGCCGCTGGCGATGACCGTCGCGGAGGCCGAAGCCATGGTGGCGGCGGCTCAACAGGCCCATCGTCTGCTGGCGGCAGGCATGATGCGGCGATTTTATCTTCCCACCCAGGCGTTGCGCGAAAACTTGCTCGCGGGCACATTCGGTGAGCCGCAGCAAATTGAAGTCGTCGAAGGTGGAAAATTCGGCTGGGGCGCGGCTTCGCCCAAATTTTTCGAACCGGCCAATGGCGGAGTGCTGTTTGACCTGGGCAGCCACGCGCTGGATTTGCTCTGCCACTGGTTTGGCGCGCCCGCGGCCACGGAGTCGTGGAACGACGCGAGTGGCGGCGCCAACACCAACTGCGTGCTCACCGCGCAGTGGCCCGCGGGGCTCCGCGCCCGGGTGCGCCTGAGTTGGGACACGGCGAACCTGCCGTCGGGCTGGCGCCTCAAGACTTCACGCGGCGAATGCCGGTGGAACGGCCATGCCGACGGCGTGGTGGCATTTCGTCCGCATGGCGGAGGCTGGTGGCTGCAGGCTGCGCCGCAAACTTCGCCATTCGCCGCCGACCCGAAAAACCTCTCCAGTTGGCCCGCGACATTTGTGCGGCAATTTGAAAATGTGCTCGGCGCGCTGGCGGGAAGGAACTCACTGCTGGCGCCCGCGGCGGAGGTGCTGCCGAGCCTGCGCTGGCTGGAGTCCGCGCAACGCCACGCCCAACCTTTGCTCCAGCCATGGCTTTCTGCCACGGAACAGGACCGCGCCATCGCCCTCGCGAAGCCATGAAAAAAGTTGCCGTATTGGGAGCGACGGGATTCGTCGGCGTCCGGCTGGTGGAAATGTTCCACCTCGGCGGCCGGGCGGAGGTGCGGCCCATCGTGCACCGGCCGGCGAGTCTCGCAGCGCTGGCGCGATTCCAACTCGATGCGCGCGTCGCCCAGCCCACGGACGCTGCGGCACTGGCCGAGGCCTTGAACGGCTGCGACACGCTCGTTCACCTCGCCACGGCGGACGCCGGCATCATTCGCGAAATGACCACGCCGGTTTACGAAGCGGCGGCCCGCGCGGGCGTGCGCCGAATGATTTTCACCAGTTCGGCCTCGGTGCATGGCCAGGCTCCGGCGCCTGGCACCACGGAAAAGTCTCCCCTGCCTCACCGCCATCTGTTCCCCTACAACGCGGCCAAAGCCGAGGCGGAACGGCGATTGCTGGCGGCGCGGTCCCGCGGTTCGGTCGAGCTGGTAATCCTTCGCCCCGGCGTCGTCTGGGGGCCGCGCTCACGCTGGGTCGTGGAGCCGTTGCAAGCAGCCCAAGCCGGGACTTTCGGCTGGCTTGACGGCGGTCGCGGCATCATCAATCCGATTTACGTGGACAATCTGGTGGACGCGATTGACCGCGCCGGCGAAGCCACGGTGGACGGCGAAATTTTTCTCCTCAACGACCCCGCGCCCGGAACCTGGCGGGAATTTCTGACGCCGTGGATTGAAGCCGGTGGAATGAAGGCGGACGCCGTGCCCGATGCGCTCGCGTATGTCCCGCCGCGCGGATTGAGCGCAAAATTTGAGCGCATCCGGGTGCATCCGCTGACCCAGCGACTCGCGCCGAAAATTCCCGATGTTTTCAAGCGCATGGTCAAGGCCATGGCCGGGGCGCTGCCCAAACCGCCGGCACTGGAACCCTTGGCGGGATTGGAAACCACCGGCTCACCCGCGCCGGCCATGCTCTCGCATGAACTGACGGAATTGCAGCGGTGCGCGTGGCGCTTGCCGGCCGAAGCAGCAACAACGCGGCTGGGCTGGAGTCCGCGCGTGGACTGGCCGACCGCGGTGGAACGCACCCTTGGCTGGCTGCGCTTTGCCGATTTGCTCCCGCCCAAAAATTGATTTTCCGGATGGAACCGCTTTCTTACAGCGCCTATGTGCCGGTTTACAACCAGGCAGCCACGCTCGGCGCCACGCTGGCGTCATTGCGGGCGCAGACCATCCCACCGGCGGAAATCATCGTCGTGGATGACGGCTCGACGGACCATTCCGTGAAAATCGCCGAAGCCGCCGGCGCCAAGGTTCTCCGCCAGAACGGCAACCTTGGGCGCGGGGCGGCGCGGGCCCGGGCGCTGGCGGCAGCCCAATGCGAATGGGTGCTCGGCTGCGATGCCGGAAACCGGCTGCCGGCGGATTTCGCGGGCCGGGCGCTGGCGCATTTTCAAAATGCGCCCCGGCTGGCCGCCGTGCATGGCTGGTTCATGCAATCGGCGGCGGGCGATGTCGTGCAACGCTGGCGCAGCCGGCATTTATTCGCGCGACCCGTCGAGACCTTGCAGCGCTACGCGGTGCATGTGACCGCAGGGTGCGTGGTGCGCCGCAGCGCGGTGCTGGCCGTCGGCAATTACGATGCAGCCCTGCGCGCGGGTGAAGACGCCGAACTGGGCCGGCGCCTGCAAGCCGCGGGCTGGGAAGTCTGGCTCGACCCCGACCTGGGCATCGAATGCCTGACGCGCGACACACGCAACAGTGTCTTCGAGCGCTATGCGCGCTGGAATGAAACCGAGGCTCCGGCGGCGGACGCACAATTGGGGCGTGATTATCTGAAGCGACTCGCCTACGCCGTGAAAGTGCTGGCCCGGCGCGATATTCGCGCGGGCGATTGGGCCGCGGTGCCCCTCTCGCTGGCGCTGCCGCAGTATCTCGCGCGCCGGGCCCGCCAGCAAAAACGCCCGGCCGCCCGCGGCCGCCAGGTAATTTATTACGTCAACACCTACATCGAGCCGTGGCTGGACCAATGCTGGCGACGCGAATCCATCTCGCGCGCGCATCTCTGGGGCGCGGACGCGCTGGAACAGGCGGGCTTCGACGTGCGCCCCCTCCGCTCGCAAGCACCGAAGCGAATTTTGCGAATGGCCCGCTGGCTCACCCGCATCACCGGCGGGCGGATTGGCGATTTGGCGGCGGACTTGCTGGTGCTGCGGCAGGCCCGGCGGGGCGACATCGTCTACATCGCCGCCGGGCAACTGGTGCTGGCCCCGCTGGCGGTGCGCTGCGGCCTGCTGCGCGCACGGCTGGTTTCGTGGATTTACAAACCAACCCAGCCCTTTTCCTGGCGAACCTTGCGCGGGCTGGGCACGTCGCGACTGGTACGCGGCGGCTTTGCCGGCTGGCTGGCCCTGACCCCGCATGTGGAAAACTGGCTGCGGCGCGAACACCCGGCGGCGCGCGTGCGGCGCGTGGTCTGGACGGCCGACACGGATTACTACCCGCCGGTGACCGGCGCCGGAAACTATTTTGCCGCAACCGGTGTGACCCAGCGCGACTACCGCGTTTTGCTGGAAGCGGCCCACCAGGTGGATTTTCCCTTGGTCATTCTCGGGCCGGAGGAAATGCGCGCGCAAGCGCCGGCGAACGTCAACTGGCGCACGCGCAACCGCCATCAGCCGCACGCGACGATTGACGATGACCAACTGCGCGAACTTTACCACGGCGCGCGCGCCATCCTGATTCCCCTGCGGCCCGACCCGGATGACGCTTCCGGATTCACCAATCTGCTCGAAGCCATCGCCTGTGGTCGGCCGGCAGTGATGACGCGCACCGGCGCGCTCGACCTTACCCCGGCGGTGTTGGGCATCGGCTACGATGTCGCTCCCGGCGACAGTGCCGGCTGGTCGGCCGCATTGCAAAATCTGGCGCAAGATTCCATTCTCGCGGAACGTTTTGCCGCGCGCTCCGCCGAATTGGCCCGCGAGTATTTCAACCTGCCGCGCTTCGAAAAAGATCTCGTCGCATATTTTCAGGATTTCACCGCGAACCGGCCCGAACCGCCCGGGGAAAATATCGCTGCAAAGCTGGCCACTTCCGCCACCGGCGCGGTCACAAAATGAACCCTGTGCGCATCCTCGGGCTGGATTTTTTCCAGGGCAGTGTGGCGGAATCGGTGCAAGCCGCGCTCGCTGGAGGCCTGGTCGTCGCCCCCTCCGGCCCCGGGCTGGCCACGCTGACCAGTGACTTGGCGTATCGCGACGCGCTGCTGGCCGCCGATGTGCGGCTGCTCGACAGCGGGCTGCTGGCGCTCCTCTATGAATCGCGCCATCACCGCAAACTGACCCGGATTTCCGGATTATATTTTCTCGAGGAATTTTTGCAGTCGCGGGAAATCCGGGCCGCCAACGCGACCCTCTGGGTGGCGCCGACGGCGGAATCCGCCCAACGCACCCGCCAATGGCTGGCGCAGGCCCACGGCGTCGAGACGCCGCCGGAGTGCTGGCACATCGCGCCGCGCTATGACCCGGCGCGCGTGCAAGACGAGGCCTTGCGCGCCCTGATTCAAAAACAAAAACCCCGGTACATCTTCATCGGCGTGGGCGGAGGCCCGCAGGAAAAACTCGGCGCATGGCTAAAGGCACGGCTCGAATACCGTCCGACGATTTTATGCACGGGCGCAGCCATCGCGTTCCTGACCGGCGAGCAGGCGCGCATCCCGGCGTGGGCGGACCGCGCAAGGCTCGGCTGGCTGGCGCGCTGCTTGCAGGACCCCATGCGCTTTGTGCCGCGCTACTGGCAGGCGCGCAAACTTGTGGCGCTTTACCGGCGCTGGGATGACCAGATGCCGCGCAAGGAATGAGCGCAAATTCGCCAAAATTTTCCGTCGTGGTGCCGGCATGCGCCCGGCCCGAGCAATTGGCCGAGTGCCTGATGCGGCTGGCGCCCGGCGCGCAGACCTACCCGGCGCAAAATTACGCGGTCATCGTCACCGATGACAGCCGGGATGATGCCGTGCGCGATTTGGTGAAGACGCGCTTTGCCTGGGCGCAGTGGACCGCCGGACCCCGGCGTGGACCGGCTTCCAATCGCAACCATGGCGCCACGGTTGGCCAAAACGAATGGATTGCCTTCACCGACGACGATTGTCTGCCGGAGGCGGGTTGGCTGGCGGGCTTGGCCGAAGCCATTGCGGCGCACCCGGTGCACGCGGCCTGGGAAGGGGCGACCCGGCCGGTGGGGACGCAAAAATTTGTGAACGAGACCGCGCCCTTGAACACGCACGGCGGCTACTTGTGGTCGTGCAACCTCGCGGTGCGGCGCGCGGATTTTGCCGCCTTGAAAGGCTTTGACGAACGCTTCGCCTACGCCTCCATGGAAGACGTGGATTTTCGCGAGCGGTTGAAGTCCGGCGGACGAAGCTTTGGCTTTGCGGCGAAGGCGGTGGTTGGCCACCCGTGGCGCGAACAGCGGGGAGCGAAGGCTTTCACACGCTATCGCGAATCGTTTTATCTTTATCTTCGCCTGCACCCGGAGATGCCGGTGCGCACCCAAGGCTATATCCATCTGCGGCTGGCCGCGCGGGAGTTGTTGCGCGAATGGCCGCCGTTTTTATGGCGGGGCCGGTTGCATGGCAGCGGCACCCAGCTCGCCAAAGTGGCGGTCCATGCGGGCATGGGCCTCCGCCTTTGGCTGGCGGGCCGCGCCCCCGCCAACTGAATGCGCGCAATGAAACTTCCCCTCCCCCAGCCCGACTGGCCCGCAACCTGGCAACACGCCGCCGGGTTTGACCGTCTGGAATTCGGCGGCTCGCGCGAGCAGCCGGGCTATACGCTGGCCTACCAGCGTCGTTTCGCCCTCACGCTCGAACTGGTGCGCCGGGCGGCGCCGCCACCGGCGCGGGTGCTCGACGTCGCGGCCGCCCAGGGCAATTTCACCCTCGCGCTGGCAGAGCAGGGTTATGCCGTCACGTGGAACGATCTGCGCGAAGAACTGGCCGGCTACGTGAAGCAAAAATACGAGCATGGTGCGGTGGAATACCGACCCGGCAACGCCTTTGCACTCAACTTTCCCGAGCCATTCGACGTGGTGGTGGCCACGGAAATCATCGAGCACGTCGCCCATCCGGATGAATTCCTCCGCCAACTGGCCCAACTGGTGCGCCCCGGCGGCCATGCGGTAATCACCACGCCCAACGGCGGATATTTCCGCAATCAGCTGCCGCGCTTTTCGGCCTGTGCCGACCCGTCGGTGTTCGAGGCGCGGCAGTTCGGGCCCGACGCCGCCGACCATATTTTCCTGCTGCATGAGGATGAGTTGCTGGTTTTGGCGCAACAGGCCGGGTGGAAAGCGCGGGAAATGAAACTGCACACCTCATTTGTTTTGAACGGCCATTGCGGATTGCGGCCGCTGGCGCGCGTGCTGCCGGGAGGCGTAATGCGGACCCTGGATAATATCCTGCAGACTTCGCCGCGAAGCTGGCGGCGCAAGCTGGATGTCGGTCTCGCGGTGCTATTGCAGCGTGAATAAGGAAAAAATGCCGGGAAATCCCCCCCTGGTCGTTGCGAGCCTCATCTGCGAGGCGCACCGCGATTTGTGCCTGCAATCGTTTGGCGGCCTGCTGCAATACAGCGCCGAGCCGGTGCAGTTGCATTTGTTTGAAGACGGTTCGCTGACCCCGGCCACGGCGGACGCGTTGCGGGCGGCGCTGCCCGGGGTGCGGCTCTGGTATTTCCGCGATTACGACGGGCCGACACTCGCCTGGCTGGCCAAACAGCCCAATTTGCGCAACTTCCGCGCGCTGACGCCCATGGGGTTGAAAATTTTCGACATTCCGCTGCACATGTACCGGGAGTCCGGAAAATTTTGGTACATTGATTCCGACGTGCGTTATTTTCGGCCGTTTTCCTGGCGGGCGCTGCGGGCGCTGCCGGCGGACGCGGCGCTGTTCGCGCTCGACAGCCAGCAATCCTACTCCATCGGCTGGCGCGAATGGCTGCGGTGGCGCCGGCGCCTGCCGCTGCCCTACGCGGCGAACCTGGGCTTCTACCAATACCCCCAGGCGCGCTACGACTTGGATTATCTCGAATGGTTTTACAGCGAGCCGGACTTTTGGCGGTATTGGACGGTCATCGAACAACTGGCGTGGGCGGCGATGAGCCGCGGCGAAAACGTGTACTACGTGGACCCGCAACAGTTGGTGCAGGCTTGCCCCGGCTACACCGTGAATGAACAAGCCGTCATCGTGCATTACCCGGATATTTATAAAAAGCAAATGCGCGCGCAGGCGGACCGATTACCCCCGGGCATTCCGGCACCCGGCGCGCAGCCGGTGGAACTGAAACCGAGGCGGGCGCCGAAACTGAATTTCCTGCGCTATGCGCTGAACGTGCTCAAACGGCGGCGGTTCGTGCGCCTGGCCGCGCAAGGCGAACCGGACCAAAACTGACCGATGCGCCTCGCCTTCATTTGTTCGGGATTGGAACCGGGCCGCGACGGGGTCGGCGACTTTGCGCGCACCCTGGCCCGCCACTGCGCCGCCACCGGCCACGAGGTGCGGCTGGTCTCCGTGCGCGATTCGTTGAGCCAGGACCGCGCCGCGCCCGCCGCGGACACCGAGCTGCGTCTCGCCGACATTTTCCGCCAACCCGCCGAGGTTCGGCAATTGGCCGCGTGGCTGCGCGAATTTCAACCCGACTGGGCCAGCGTGCATTTTACGCCGTTCGGCTTTCATCCACGCGGGCTGGGCGGACGACGCGCAGTGTTTCTGCGCGAAATTTTGCCGGCGAAAACGCGGCGCCACGTCATGCTGCATGAAATCTGGCTGCAACCGGGCCGCGACGGCGAGTTGCGCCACCGCGCGCTGGGCTGGGCGCAGAAGCGCTGCGTGGACGCGTGGTGCGGGCCGGGCTGGCGGCCAGAGGTGATTCACACCCAGGCACGGCTGCACCAAGCGCGGTTGCAGGCGCGCGGGTTTCGGGTGGAATTGCTGCCGCTCTGCACCAACTTTTCCCCGACCCAACTGACCCGTGAAGCCGCGCGCGCCAGCGTGGCCGACTGGCTGCGGGGCAAAAGTGAAAAAATTGACGATACCGCGGTGTGGTTGGGACACTTTGGCGCGTTCCACCCGCAAGGCTGGGATTTCGCGGAATTTGCGGCGAAGGTGGCGGCGCATTCCAACCTCACCGGCCAACGCGCCTGCTTTGTTGCGCTCGGCCGCTCGACCGCAGTGGCGGCGATATTTGCGGACGCCGCCGCGAAGGTGCCCCAGGCCGATTTCCGCGTGCTCGGTGAACTGTCCGAAGAAAAAGTGACCGTGGCGATGCGGGCCTGCGATGCCGCATTTACCAGCACCCCCAAGGACATCATCGAAAAAAGCAGCGCGGTGGCGGCGTGGCGCGCGCTGGGCATCCCGGTGCTCGTCACCCGGGCGGGCGCGACCGACGCCGAAAAATTGCCGCCCTGGCCGGATGCGGGATTGATTGACGCTTTTGAAAGCAACTTTTACGTGCCGGGCGCAGGCGCGTTACAGCCCGGCCCGGCTTTCCTCAATCCGGAGACCACCACGCGGGTATTCCTGTCCGCGCTCATTGCCGCCTCCACCCGACCATGATAAATAAACGGCCAATCCGCGTGCTGATTGTCGCGCCAACCCAGGGACGCTACGGCGGCCTGGAAGCTTTCGTGTTCGCGCTGGCGGCAAGCCTGGCGGGCCAGGAAGGATTTTCCCCAAAACTGTGCTTCAAGCTCGTGCACGGGGCGTCCCTCGACGAAACACTGCGCGCACGCTGCGAAAAACTCGGCGGGCCGATTGCCATTGTGCAACGCGGCAGCCAGGCGCTGTTCAACAACCTGCGCTGGGCCGACGTGGTCCACGCGCAAAATCCCTCGCCGGATGTCGCCTGGGGCGCGCAACTGGCCGGGCGTCCGCTGGTGATGACCATTATCAATCACCGTTCCACCCGCGCCTCCGCGCACAATTTTCTCTGGGGGCGCGCGGTGCGGCTCGC
This sequence comes from Opitutales bacterium, assembly GCA_035546135.1. Lineage (GTDB taxonomy): Bacteria > Verrucomicrobiota > Verrucomicrobiia > Opitutales > JABDGR01 > JABDGR01. The sequence continues at coordinate 31,257 of DASZWY010000041.1, read as the reverse complement.
CCAGGAACGGTGCTACATTTCGGACTTCGTGCGCGAGACTTGGGAACCCAGGGGATTGCGCCGGCACAGCCAGGTATTTCCCGCAGTGTCGAGCCTGCCGCCCGCCGGGCCGGTGCAGTGGGAACGCAAGGGGCTGCTGTTCGTCGGGCGCTGGATTGCGAACAAAGGCATTGAAGAACTGCTTGAGGCCTACGCCACGGCGAAAATCGCCCACGCCCAATGGCCGTTGACGCTCGCGGGCGACGGACCGCTGCGCCAGAAGGTCGGGGATATCGTCGCGCAACGGGGGCTCGGCACCGTGCGGCTCGCGGGCTTCGTGAGCGAGGAGGAGAAATTCTCGTTGATGACGCACGCGAAATGGAACGTGGCGCCGCCGCACACGCGCGAAGACCTGGGGCTGACGCCCATCGAGGCGCGGCACCTGGCGGTGCCTTCCATCATCACGCGGGACGGCGGCCTGCCCGAAGCGGCGGGGCTGCACGCGCTGGTGGCCGACCCGGGCGACGTGATCAGTTTGCGCGCCAGAATCGAGGAAGCCGCCGCGATGCCGGAGGACGAATACCGCCGGCGCGCGCTCGGCGCCCAAGCGGGCCTGGCAAAATTTTTGCGTCCTTTGAGCGATTATTACGAAATCTACCGCCGGCTGGCCTGGTGGTGCGTTTGAAGATGCCGCTTACCTCCCGTCCGCAGTTCCTGGTGGTCCACCCCACGGGCAACACGTATGTGCGCCATGACGTGCAGGCCCTGCACGAAGCCGGCCAGCTCTGGCGCTATTTCACCGGCGTCGGCGTAAGCGGCGGCAGCGCGTGGTTGAAAATCCCCGGCATCGGCGCGGAACTGGCCCGGCGCGCCGTGGATCTGCCGTCGGAAAAAATCCAAGCGCGACCCGGGCGGGAGCTTGTGCGGTTGATTGCGCCGCGCGTGGGAGCCCGTTGGCTGGGCGAACACGAAACCGGTTGGGCGAGCGTGGACGCGGTGTTTCAGGATTTGGATCGGGCGGCGGCGACGCTGATTGCGCGCCATGCTCGGGACGCCGGCGCGGTATTGGCCTACGAAGATGGCGCGGAGGCCTGTTTCAGCGCCGCGCAAAAGGCCGGCTGGACGAAGGTCTATCATCTGCCGATTGCCTATGGTCCTTACGCGCGGAAAATTTTTCGGGAAGAGGCGGCCCGCCTGCCCGATTGGGCGCCGACCCTGCAAGGCGACCGCGATTCGCCCGCCAAACTGGCGCGCAAAGAGCGTGAATTGGCGCTGGCGGATGTCGTGATTTGCCCGAGCAATTTCGTGCTCGATTCGCTGCCGGCGGAAGCGCGCCGGACCAAGGCCTGCCGGGTCGTGCCCTACGGCGCGCCGGAAATTCCACCGGCGGCCCACCGCCCGACCGAGGCGGGACGCCCGCTGCGGCTTTTATTCGCCGGCGCGCTGAGCCAGCGCAAAGGGCTGGCGGATGTTTTTGCCGCGATGAAATTGCTGGGGTGTCCGGCGGACCTCGAACTGGTGCTCCTTGGCCGCCCCTGCGCCCCCTGGGAATTTTACCGCGCACAAGGCGTGCCGTTCACCTACGAAGCGCCGCGCGCCAACGCCGGCGTGTTGAAATTGATGGAGACCTGCGACGCGCTCGTCCTGCCTTCGCTGGTGGAGGGCCGCGCCATCGTGCAATTGGAAGCGCTGAGCCGCGGTTTGCCGCTGCTGGTAACACCGAATGCAGGCGGCGACGATTTGGTTGTGCCGGGTGAGACCGGCTTCATGGTGCCCATCCGCCAGCCGGCGGCGCTGGCGGAAAAAATGGACTGGCTGCGCCACCAGCGGGCGGCACTGCCGGAGATGCGCGCCGCCTGCCGCCGCCAGGCCGAAAAAATTTCCTGGGCCGCCTACCGCCGGCAGCTTCTCGCCGCCCTAGGGGGCGCCCCGGCGTAACCGCCGGCACGCCCGGAAGACGGATTGCGAACCTCCCCCCGCCCTGCTAGCCTGACCGCCATGGCCTCCGCCAATCCCCAGGTCAAATTGCTCAAGAACCTGATTTGGGTGTACCTCATATTGCTTCTGCTGGAAGGGGCGTTGCGCAAATGGGTATTCCCGGGGCTGTCCAATTTCCTGCTCATCATTCGCGACCCGCTGGTGGTTCTTATCTACATGATGGCGATCGCCAATGGGCGATTTGTGTTTAACAGCTTTGTGGCCGCAAACTTTTTCCTCGCCGCGGCCTGTTTTTGCGCCGGGCTGATCCTCCCCGACAACAGCATTGCGGTGACGCTGATTGGGTTGCGCTGCTATTTTCTGCACCTGCCGCTCATCTTCGTGATGGAGAAGACGCTGGAAAAAGAGGACATCTGGCGCATGGCGAAATTCCTGCTGTGGTTCGCCATTCCGGAAACGATTTTGATCGTGGCGCAATTTTCCACGCCGCAGTCCTCGTGGGCCAACCGGGGCCTGGGCGGCGTCATGACCGAGGGTTTCTCGGGCGCGGAAGGCCATGCGCGGCCGCCGGGCACTTTTTCGTTTACCACCGGGGTCGGGGCGTTTTACCCGCTGGTGGTGGCGGCGCTGCTCGGCTTGTGGGTGACGCGGCAAAAGCTGCCGCTGTATTTGAGCGTGGTGGTCGCGGCGTGCGTGCTGCTGGGGATTTACATGTCCATCAACCGCACCAACGCCGTGTTGTGCGCCTGGGTCCTGCTCGTCGGCAGCGGCGCGGCGATTTTCGCGCTGCCCAACGCGCCGAAGCAGATTGTGCGGTTGTTGCTGCTGGTGGGGCTCGCGGCGTTTTTGGCCTCCCTGCTGCCGCACTTTGACGAAGGGATGGAGGCGTTCAATTCCCGCTGGGAAAGCGCCACCGGGACGGACCTGAGCGGTTTTCAATCGAACATCGTGATGCGCTTCCTCGATGGCGTGAGCCTGCCGATGGGCCTGCTGATGGACACCCCGATTTTGGGCTACGGGGTGGGCAGCGGAACGCAAATGGCCCAGGGCTTTATGACCGGGCATCATGGTTTCGCGCTCGGCGAATCGGAATGGCCGCGCCTGATTCTGGAAATGGGCCCGATGCTGGGGCTGGCATTCATCATCCTGCGCATCGCGCTGTGTTTTAAACTGGCCCAAGTTTCCTTCCTGGCTCTCCGGCGGCAAAACGTCTGGCCGGCCCTCTTCGCGGTCGAGGCGATTTTCATGGTGGTCAACGCCAATTGGGGCCAGCCGACTTCGCTGGGCTTTGCGGTATTTTCCGCGGGGTTGACCTTCGCGGCCACCCACATGACGCGGGACGGTTCCGCGCCCAAGAAAACCCGGCGGGGGCGCCGCCACCGCGTGCGGGCCTGGAAGCCGCCGGTGGAGGAACCGGCCTTGCCTACCGGACTGCCCGGCATGCCATCGTGAGCGATTTCCAAGTCGTCCTCTTGGGCAATTATGCGCCGATGCGCCAGCAAAGCATGCTGCGCTTCGCCGAGTTGTTGCAACACGGCTGGCGCCGGCGCGGCGTCGAGGCGCAGCTCGTGCAGCCCGCGCCGCATTGGGCCGCGCATGCTCCGGCGGCGGTGCGCAAATGGGCGGCGTATGTTGACCAATACGCGCGCTTCCCCCGCCGCGCGGCAGAACTGGCCAGGCAATCCGGCTGGGACGAACGCCAACCCACCGTGTTCCACATCTGCGACCATTCGAATTCGATTTACCTGCGTGGGTTGCGCGGGCGGCGCGTCGTGCTGACGTGCCATGACCTGCTGGCGGTGCGCGGCGCGCGCGGCGAACCGACGTATTGTCCGGCCTCGCCCACCGGACGCATACTGCAAGGGCTGATTCTATCCTACCTGCGCCGCACGCCCTGGGTGGCCTGCGACTCCCACGCCACCCGCGAGGATTTTTTACGGCTGACGGGCCGCCCCAACGATGGGCACGTCACCACCATTCCGCTTTCCCTCAACGCGCCTTTTGCGCCGGTTTCCGAGGAGGAAAGCAAAACGCAACTCGCAAAATTTTCCGGCCTGCTGGAAAAACCTTACGTGCTGCATGTCGGCTCGGGGCTGTTGCGCAAGAATCGCGCCGGGGTGCTGCGGGCGGTCGCACAGGCCCGGCCGCGCTGGAGCGGGCGGGTGGTCTTTGCCGGGGAGCCGCTGCACGAATATGAGCGCGCCGCCGCCCGTGACGCCGGCCTGCCCGCGGAGGACATTTTTGAAATTTCGGACGCGAGCCATGATGCTTTGGCCGCGCTTTACAGCCGCGCGCACGCGATGGTGTTTCCGAGCTTTTGTGAAGGCTACGGCTGGCCGGTGCTGGAGGCGCAGGCTTGCGGCTGCCCGGTGATTTGCAGCAATGTAACCTCGCTGCCGGAGATTGCCGGCGATTCCGCCATGCTCTTTGCGCCCGACGACGCCCGCGGCCAGGCCGATGCCATTGTGACGCTGGCCGACCCGTCCGCCCGCGCCCGTTGCCATGCCGCGGGCCTGGCCAACGCCGCCCGGTTCGGCGAAGATCGGATGTTCGAAGCCTACCGGCAACTTTACCAACGCGCGCTCGCATGAAATTCCGCCTGATTTTCGCCGCACTGCTCGCGCCACTCCCGTGGTTTTTGAAAAGACCGCTGATGCAGGCGCTGTTCGGCTACCGGCTGCATCCGACCTCGCGCATTGGACTTTCCGTGGTCGCAGCAAGCGAAGTCGAGCTGGGGGAAGGGGCGCGCATCGGCAACTTGAACCTGGTGCGCGGACTGAGCCGGTTGGAGCTTGGGCCGCATTCCATCATCGCGCAGTTGAATTGGATTACAGGTTTCCCCGCCGGGCCGTCGCGGCACTTTGCGCACCAACCCGGCCGGAAACCGCGGTTGAAACTTGGCGAACACAGCGCGGTGACAAGCCGGCACCTGCTCGACTGCACGGGCGGCATCACCATCGGCCCCTACACGACCATCGCCGGGTTTCGCTCGCAGATTTTGACGCACAGCATTGATTTGGCCGCGGCGCGGCAGGATTCCGCGCCGGTGGAAATCGGCGCCTATGGTTTTATCGGCACCGGCTGCGTGATACTCGCGGGCGCGCGGCTGCCGGATTATTGCGTGCTGGGGGCCGGCGCCGTGCTGGCCGGGCCGGTGGCGGACCCGCATACGCTTTACGCCGGCGTGCCGGCGCGCGCGGTGAAAAAACTGCCCGCCGACTGGAAATATTTCTCGCGTTCGAGCGGGTTTGTTGAATGAAATTTTTTGCTTCGGCCGATGAAAATCCTTAAAACGATTCATTCGCTCGACCCGGCGGCGGGCGGCGTCGCCACCGCGGTGGACGCCCTCTCACGCGCCGAACTGGTGCTCGGCCATAGCGTGGAAGTGGCGTGCCTGGACGACCCGGCCTCGCCCTGGATCGCCGGGCGGCCCTATGGCGTCCACGCCTTCAAGCCGCGTTTGTTGAAGAGCTACGGCTGGTGCCCGAAGCTTTTCGCCTTTCTGAAAAAAAACTCCGAACGCTTCGACGTGATTACCGTGGAAGGCCTCTGGCAGCACCACGGCCTGATGGTGCATCGGGCCGCCACCGAGAACCAGGTGCCCTACGTCGTTTACCCGCACGGCATGCTCGACCCGTGGTTCAAGGACGCTTACCCGGCCAAGCATTGGAAAAAAATGCTCTACTGGAAAGTCGGCGGCTACAAGGTGCTGTCTGACGCCCGCGCCGTGGCGTTCACCACGGAGGAGGAAATGCGCCTCGCCCAAAATGCGTTCACCCCCTGGCAGGCGCGCTGCGTCATCTCGCCGCTGGGCGTGGAGCCGCCGCACGGCCCGCCCGAGGAGCGCGCGAAAAAGTGGCGCGAACGTTTTCCGACGCTGGCCGGCCGAAAATTTCTGCTCTACCTCGGGCGCATTGACCCCAAAAAGGGCGCGCAGCATTTGATTCCCGCCTACGCCAAACAGTATCCCGAGGAAACCCGCCTGCGCGGAGGAGCCCCGGCGCTCGTCATTGCCGGGCCGGAGAGCGCGGCGGCCTTTGCCGAGCAGTGCCATTTGCAGGCGGAAATTCTCCGCCTGCGCGAAAGCGCCGACATTGTTTGGACGGGCATGCTCGACCAAGAAATGAAGTGGGCCGCGCTGGAAGCCGCGGACGTTCTGGTCCTGCCCTCGCACCAGGAAAATTTCGGTTACGTGGTGGCCGAGGCCCTCGCAGTGGGCACTCCGGCGTTGATTTCGGATCGGGTCAACTTGTGGCGCGAAGTGGTGGCCGACGGCGCGGGCCTGGCGGCGCCGGATGACGAAGCCGGCACGCTGAAACTGTTGCAGGAGCACGCGGCCTGGACGCCCGCGACGCGCGCCCAATTTTCTGCCGCGGCCCGGCGCTGTTTTCTCCGCCGGTTTCAAATCGCGGCGGCGGCCAAGCGGCAAATCGAGGTGCTGGACGGCGCGGACTAATCTCGATGCGCATCACCATTGTCCAAGGCGCGTTTTTGCCGGTGCCGCCGTTGCGTGGCGGCGCGGTGGAAAAATACTGGCTGGCCCTCGGACGCGAATTTGCCCGCCGCGGCCACACGGTGACGCAGCTCTCGCGGTGGTGCGATGGCCTGCCCGCGGAGGAAACGCGCGACGGCGTGCGCCAGGTGCGCGTGCGCGGGTATGACGCGCCCCGTTCCGGGTTGGTGTTGAAATGGCGGGACTTGCTTTATTCGCGCCGGGTCATCGGCGCGCTGCCACCGGCGGATATTCTGGTGACGAACACCTTCTGGCTGCCGCTGCTGGCCAAGGATGCGTCGCGGGGCAAAATATACGTGCATGTGGCGCGCTTCCCCAAGGGCCAGCATCGCCTTTACACCCGGGCGGCCCGCATCCAATGCGTTTCCACCGTGGTGGCGAACGCCGTGCTGGCGCAATGCCCCGCCTTGAAGCCCAGGGTCAAAGTTTTGCTCAATGCCCTGCCCGACGGCGCCTGGGAGCCGCAGCCGTTGCCCGATGAATCCCGTGATCCGGTGGTTTTTTACGCCGGACGCATTCATCCGGAAAAGGGCCTCGATTTGCTGGCGGCGGCGTGGACGCATCCACGGGCGCAAACGGCGCTGGCCGGCTGGAAACTGGTGCTGGCCGGGCCCTGGGCCGTGGAGCAAGGCGGCCGCGGCGAAAATTACCGCGCGCAACTGGCGGAAAAATTTTCACCCGCGACCAATTCGGTGGAATGGACCGGCCCGCTTTTCAGCGCCGAGGCGGATAAATTGCACCAACTGTACCGTCGCGCACGGATATTCGTCTATCCCTCCCTTGCCGCGCAAGGCGAGGCGCTGCCTTCGGCGCCGCTGGAGGCCATGGCGGCTGGAACACCCTGCGTGGTTTCAAATCTGGACTGCTTTAAAGACTACCTGCGCCCGGATGAAAACGGCGTCGTCTTCGACCACACGGCGGAAAACGCGCCCGAAAAACTGGCCGAGGCACTCGCCAATTTCGCCCAAAACTCCGCCCTGCGGTCAAAATTGGGCGCCGCCGCGTGGGCGACGGCTGCGCATTTCCGCGTGGAAGAGGTTGCATCCGGCTACCTGAATGACTTTGAGTCTCTGCTGGCCGCCCGCTCGCCATGACCGCCCCGCGCAAAACCTATCAACAGGCCTCGCCCTACGCCACGCCATGGACAGGCAGTGAGCGCTTGCGCACGCAACTGTGGGAAATCTGCTGGGCCTTGTTTTGCCGGTGGACGCCCAAGCCGTGCAATGGCTGGCGGCTGTTCTGGCTGGGGTGGTTTGGCACGAAACTGCACGGCAGCCCGTTTGTACACCCGCGCGCGCGGGTGACGCACCCGTGGAACTTGACGATGCACGACCGCTCCTGCCTCGGCGATGGCGCACATGCCTATGCCCTGGGCGCGATTGAACTGCACGAAGGCTGCACCATTGCGCAGGAGGCGTACCTTTGCACGGGTACGCATGATTTTTCCGCGCCCGCGCTGCCACTGCAAACCGCCCCCATCGTGGTTGGCGAAAAAGCGTTTGTCGGCCTGCGCGCCATCGTGCTGCCCGGCGTGACGCTCGGCAAAAATTCCGTCGTCGGCGCCGGCGCCGTGGTAACACGCGACGTCGCGGACGGCCACATTGTGGCTGGCAACCCGGCCAAGCCGGTGCCGAAAAAATGACGGCCCCTGCCAAAGTGCCCGTGTCGGTGCTCATTCCGGTCAAGAACGAGGCCGCGAATTTGCCGCGCTGCCTGGCGGCGGTGAACTGGGCGGCGGAGATTTTTGTGGTGGATTCGCAGAGCACCGACGGCACGCCGGGCATCGCACAAGGGCTGGGGGCGAAGGTCGTGCAATTTCAATATCACGGCGGCTGGCCGAAGAAAAAAGAATGGTCGCTGCGGCGGCTGCCCTTCGCCCATGACTGGGTGCTGCTGCTCGACGCCGACGAAGTGATGCCCGCCGAATCAGCCGAGGAAATTCGCGCCATCGTCACAAAGGCCGCGGAAGGACCGGCCGGCTATTGGATCAACCGGCGCTTTTTCTTTTTGGGCCAGTGGCTGCGCCACGCGTATTTTCCCAACTGGAATTTGCGGCTGGTGCGGCACCAACAGGCGCATTTCGAAAAACTGGCCGAGGGCGACACCCGGAGCGGCGACAACGAAGTGCACGAACACCTGCTGGTGGAAGGCTCGACCGGGCGCCTGCGCGCGATGATGGACCACTACGCCTTTCCGACGATTGACGCGTTCGTGGAGAAGCACAACCGCTACTCGAACTGGGAGGCCACGGTGGCGCTCGAATCGGCGGGCGCGCAAAACGCCGCGCAATTGCAGAAGGCGGAAGTTGGCTGGCGGCGGCGGCTCAAGGGCGTGGCGCGCAAACTGCCCTGCCGCCCGACCCTGCGATTTCTCTACGTTTATCTCTGGCAACGCGGTTTTTTGGATGGGCGGGCGGGCTGGTATTTTGCGCGGCTGCACGCCTATTACGAATTCCTGACCGTGGCGAAAACCTACGAACTGCGGCAGCAACGCGACCGCGGGTTGAAGTAGTTTGCAACCCTCCGACTTTTTCGCGCCCCGCCCGGCAGACCGGCGGGGCGCGGCTTTTTTCGGAACCTGCGCAAGGCGGAACGGTCTCCATTTGGAGTTGTGGCCTTCCGTCCGCAACCCTAGGTTGGCCAATTCGCGCCTCCCCCCACCCGTTCCATGAAAAGCTTATTTGTTTGGTCCGCTCTCGCCCTCGGTTTGGCCGCATGGTCCGGCTGCTCCAGCATCCCCGCCGCCCCGGCCCTCACCGCGCAACCCGCCCAGGACACGTATTACGGCACGACGGTGACCGATCCGTTCCGCAACCTGGAAAACGTCAAGACCGACGCACAGGTGCAGGCGTGGTTCAAGGCGCAGGCCGAGCGCACGCGCGCCATTTTGGACCGCATTCCCGGGCGGCAGGAAATCTACGACGAGTTGCTGAAGTATTCGAATTCCGCGCCGGTGCGGATTACCGACGTGTCGGAAGTGCCGGGCCGGATTTTCTACGAGGAGCGCAAGGCCGGCGAAAACCAGTTCAAGCTTTACACGCGCAAAGGCTGGAGCGGGCCCGAGCAATTGTTGTTCGACCCCGACACGCACAAGGGGCCGGACGGCGCGCCGGTGGCCATCAATTTCTACGCGCCGTCGCCAAACGGGCGCTACGCGGCGGTGGGCATTTCGCGCGGCGGCTCGGAAAATGCGACCATCCGCGTGCTGGAGACCGAGACGGGCCAGGATTTGGGCCTCGCGATTGAGCGCGCGCGCTTTGGCTTCGTGGCCTGGAAGGACGATGAAACCGGCTTCTATTATAACCAACTCAAGGAGCGCCCGGCCGACGCCGACCCGACGCTGCTTTACCAGGACAGCCAGATTCGCCTGCACCTTCTCGGCACGGAGCTGGCGAAAGATCCGGTGGTCTTCGGCACCGAGGCGCTCCATGGGGCGGAAATCGGGCATGAGAAAATCCCGATGCTGATGTTCCAATACGGCGACCCGCGGGTGTTCGGGCTGGTGGTGGACGGCGTGGAGCGCGAGATTGGCGTTTATGTCTCGACCCAGGCCGCGATGGACGCCGGCCATCCGGATTGGAAAAAAGTTTTCGACACGGATGACGACATCATTGATTTCGCGGTGCAGGGCGACGACCTGTATGCGCTCACGCACAAGGACGCGCCGCGCTTCAAACTGCTGCGCACCAAGGTTGACGCGCCGGACTTCGCGCGCGCGGAGGTCGTCATCGCGCCGGGCGAACCGGTGCTGGAATCGCTTTCGCACGCCGAGGACGGCCTGTACGTGACGATGCTCGACGGCGGCATCGAGCGCATCCAACGCCTTGCCTTCACGCCCGGCGCCAAGCCGGAGGAAATCGCGCTGCCGCTCAAGGGCAGCGTGGGTGACCTCACCAGCAACACCCGGCTGCCGGGCATCGCGATGCACCTGACCTCGTGGGTGGATGTCGGCGGCTACTATGCCTACGACCCGGCCACCGGCGAGACCATCGACACGCATTTGCAGCCGCGCGGGCCGTACGACCAGCCGGGCGACCTCGTCGCCGAGCAAGTGCGCGTGCCCTCGTACGATGGCGTGCTGGTGCCGCTGACCATCATTCATAAGAAGGAGATGAAGCTGAATGGGGAAAACCCCTGCTGGCTTGAGGCGTATGGCTCGTATGGCATCGTGGACACGGCTTATTTCAGCCCGGCCTACCTGCCGTGGTTTGAGCGCGGAGGCATTCGCGCCATCGCCCAAGTGCGCGGCGGGGGCGCATTCGGCGAGGAATGGCACCTGGCGGGGCAGAAATTGAACAAGCCCAACACGTGGAAGGACCTGATCGCGTGCGGGCAGTGGCTCATTGACCACCATTACACCTCGACGCCGAAGCTCGGCATCAACGGCGGCAGCGCGGGCGGCATCACCGTCGGGCGCGCCATGACCGAAGCGCCGAACCTCTTTGGCGCGGTCGTGGGCGACGTGGGGATGTTCAATCCCGTGCGCGCGGAAACCGACTCGAACGGCGTGCCGAATATTTCCGAGTTCGGCTCGACCACCACGCCCGAGGGCTTCAAGGGCCTGTATGAAATGGACGCCTACCTGCACGTGCACGACGGGGTGAAATACCCGGCGACGCTTTTGACCACCGGGATCAACGACCCGCGCGTGCCGCCCTGGATGCCCGGGAAGTTCGCCGCGCGGTTGCAGCAGGCCGGCGCGCCGCTGGTGCTGTTGCGCGTGGATTACGAGGCCGGCCACGGCATCGGCTCGACCCGGCAGCAGGTGCTGGCGGAACTGGCCGACACCATGGCGTTCTTCTTCTGGCAATTTGGCCAGCCGGGTTTTCAGCCGTAAGGGCGCAGGCTTGCGGCGCGCGTTTTCTTCGGCTAGCCATGGCAGCCTGTGAAAATCACCGAAATCCAGGGATTGTTGATGTCGTACCCGCTGGCGGCGCCGTTGCGGCTGCCGTTTTACAACGGGGAGCGCACCATTCTGAAGCGCGACGCGATGCTCATCCGCGTGAAGGCGGACAACGGCCTCGTCGGCTACGCGCCCGGCCCGGCCCACGAACGCGCGGCGGAGGAAATCCGCGACACCATCCGACCCTTCCTGCTCGGGAAGGACCCGGCGAAATGGGCGACGCTGAATTTCCCCGGCGGCCGCGAAATCACCAAAACCTACCGCGCCGTTGAAATCGCGCTGATGGATCTCGCGGCGAAGGACGCGGGCGCGCCGCTCTCGGAACTCATCGGCGGGCGCAAGCGCGGCAAAATCAAGCTCTACGGCAGCGCGGGGATGTACATGCCGCCGGAGCGATTTGCCGAGGAAGCAGCGGCGGTGGCCGCAATGGGCTTCACGGCGTATAAAATGCGGCCGGCGCTGGGACCCGAGCGCGACGTGGAAACCGTGCGCCTGATGCGCCAGGCCACCGGCCCGAAATTCGGCCTGATGGTGGACGCGCACTCCTGGTGGCGCATGGGCGACAAGAGCTTTTCGCCGGAGACGGTCACGGAAGTCGCGCGCGCGATGGCGCAATACCAGCCGACGTGGCTCGAGGAACCGCTGCCGCCGGACGACCATGCGGCTTACCGCAAACTGCGCGCGGCGAAAATCGTGCCCGTCGCCACCGGCGAACACGAGCAGGAGGAATCAGGCTTCGCCGACTTGATGGACACCGGCGCGGCGGACTACATCCAGATGGACGTTTGCTGCCAGGGCGGTTTTGCGATGGGGCAGCGCGTTTTTACAGGCGTGGCCCAACGCGGCTTGCGGTTTGCCTTCCACAGCTGGGGCACGACGCTCGAAGTGCTCGCCGCCGCGCACCTGGGCATCTGCTGGCCGGAGAACGTCGTCGAGTGGCTGGAGTATCCGTGCTATTCGAACAATGGCCGCGCGGGCATGTACCCCTTCCCGCTCGCGGACGAAATTTTGCGCGCGCCGCTGCAGATTGAGCAAGGCGACCTCGTGGTGCCGGACGCCCCGGGCCTCGGCGTGGAAATTGACGAGCGCGTGGTGGAAAAATACCCGTTCATTCCCGGCCCGTGGTCGTTTTTCAAAATCCATTCCCCCCCCGAGACCATCGCCGTCACCGGCGACCACAGCGTGAAGTGGGTCGAAACGCGTTGAAATCAAAACGGTGATGTGGCGCCGGGCTTTTCCTTTTTCCCGAGTCCCAGGAAAAAGATGATGGCGATAAACACCAGCAGCGAGCCGCAGAGCCAGTAGAGGCCGCCGACAAAGGAGTGGGTCAGCGTTTGCATTTTGCCGAGGAGGGACTGGCCACAGAACGCGCCGATGTTGCCGATGGAGTTGATGAGGCCAATGCTGCCGGCGGCGGCGGAACCGGTGAGAAACAGGCTGGGCAGCGACCAAAACGCGGGCTGGTAGGATTTGAGCCCCGCGGCGACAATCATGAAGCAGACGATGGTGAGCGTGTAGGAGGCCGTGCCGCGCGTCAGCGGCGCGAGGGCGAGGGCGGCGAGGCTGAGGATGACCGGCGTGAGCGTGTGCCAGCGGCGTTCCTTGGTGCGGTCGGAATTCCAGCCGACGAACATCACGCCCGCGATGGCGAGCGCGGGCGGCAGCATGGCGAGCCAGGTGATGGTGTTGAGGTCGAGGTGATACCAGTCCTTCAGAATGCTCGGCATGAACAGCTCGAAGCCCAGGCTGGCGGAGACAGTGCAAAAATAGGCAAGCGTCAGCAGCAGCACGCGCGGATTGGTCAGCACCTGGAGGATGCTCATCCGCGGGCCGGCGGCGCGTTGCGCGCGCTCTTTTTCCAACTCGGTTTCGAGCGCGGTTTTCTCCGCCTCGTTGAGCCAGGTTGCCCGCGCCGGGCGGTCGGTCAGCACGAACCAAACGACGATCCCAAGCATCACCGCCGGTATGCCCCAGACAATATAGACCCATTGCCAGCCGGCGAGGCCGAACAATGTCCAGCCCATGAGCGCGTTGGAAATTTTAAGGCTGAAAAGCTGCGCGGCGGGCTGGGCGATGATGAGAAAGGATAGCGCCCGGGCCCGGTCGCGCGAAGGGAACCAGTGCGTGAGGTAGATGATAATGCCGGGGAAAAAGCCCGCCTCGGCCGCGCCCAGTAGAAAGCGGACGGTATAAAATTCGTGCGGCGTTTTCACCGCGGCGGTCAGCGCGGCGATGACACCCCACATGACCATGATGCGCGCAATCGTGCGGCGCGCGCCCCATTTTTCGATGATGAGGCAGGCGGGTATTTCCGGGAGAATATAACCGAGATAAAAAATGCCCGAGCCAAAACCGATGACATCGTTGGTGAAAGCCGGCAGCGTCTGCAGCATCGTCAGCTTCGCGATGGAGACGTTGGCACGGTCAATGTAGGCGACCATGTAGGCGACGAAGACCAGCGGCAGCAAGCGCCAGTAGGCTTTGCGGCGGGCGGAGTCGAGTGGACGGAGAATTTGGGCGGGGGTGCTCAAACAGAACCGGGGTAAGCGGTGACTTTGGCGCAGGACGGGGCGGCAGGTCAATCTTCGAGGCTGCGCTTGCGTGGCGCGGCGGGAATTGTTATCGGGTGGTCTTTATGCCCCCCGCTGCATTGCGTCAGAAACTCCACGGCGTCGTTGCCTTCCCGGTCACGCCCTTCAAGCAAAACCTGTCGCTCGACCTGGGCGGGCTGCGCAAGAACCTACGCATGGTATTGCGCCACCCGGTGTGCGCGGTCGTTGCGGCGGCGGGCACGGGCGAACTGTATTCGCTCTCGCCTGCGGAACACCTCGCGGTGGTCAAGACCGTCGTCAGCGAAGTGAAAGGCCGCGTGCCGGTGCTGGCGGGCACGGGCTTCAACCCGCCCCTCGCCGTTGAATTGGCGAAAGCCGCGGCCAAGGCCGGCGTGGATGGCATTCTCGCCTTCCCGCCATATTATCCCGCGCCGGATGAGGAGGGCGTGCTGGCTTATTATGGCGCGATTGCTCAGGCGACGCCGCTGGGTTTCATCATTTACAGCCGCGACTGGTTTGCGCCCGGGCCGTCGCTCGTCGAAAAACTCGCGAAAATTCCCACGCTGATTGCGTGGAAGGACGGCCAGGGCGATCTCCGGCGCTTGCAGATGATTCGCCGCCGCGTGGGCGCGAAGTTACACTGGGTCGGCGGCGCGGGCGACGACATGGTGCCAGCCTATTATTCCGCCGGGCTGCGCACTTACACCTCGAGCATCGCCAATGTCGCGCCGCGGTTGTCGCTGCGGCTGCATGAGCTGGCGGCGGCGGGCCATTCGGCGGAGTTGAGCAAAATTATGGAGGAGCTGGTGATTCCGCTCTATGAATTTCGCGCCCGGCGCAAGGGCTATGAGGTCTCCGTCATGAAGCGGATGATGGACGAAATCGGCCTCGCCGGCGGACCGGTGCGCGCGCCGCTGGTGGATGTGACCGCCGCCGAGCGCGGCGAACTGCACACGATGCTCAAGCGCTGGAAACCCTGGTTGTAAATTTTCCATGGCCATCCAACCCATTTTGATTGCCGGCCAATGGCGCGCCGCCCATGCGACCGGAACCTTTCGCGCGGAAAATCCCGCCCTCGGCCAGACGCTGCCCGACGAATATCCCATCAGCGGCTGGGCCGATTGCGATGCCGCGCTGACCGCCGCGGCGGAGGCGGCGAAAATTTTGCGCGCGACCGCGCCGGAAAAAATCGCCGTCTTCTTGAACAAATTTGCCGAACGCATCGAACAACGCGCCGCGGAACTCGTCGAAATGGCGCACGCCGAAAGCGGACTGGCCAAGACGCCGCGCCTCGCGGAAGTTGAACTGCCGCGCACCAGCGGGCAATTGCGCCAGGCCGCGGCGGCCGCGCTCGAAGGCTCCTGGGCCCAGCCGACCATTGACCCCAAACTGAACATCCGCTCGATGCTTGCGCCGCTCGGGCCAATTGCGGTGTTTGGGCCAAATAATTTTCCCTTCGCCTTCAACAGCGCGGCCGGCGGCGATTTTGCGGCGGCGATTGCGGCGGGCAACCCGGTCATCGCGAAGGCAAACACGTCGCACCCCGGCACCACGCACCTCTTGGCGGAAGCAGCGTTGCTCGCGTTGGGTGAAACGGGCTTGCCGCCTGCGACCGTGCAGATGCTTTACCGCACCAGCCATGCCGATGGCGAAAAATTTGTCGGCGACCCGCGCCTCGGGGCCGTGGGCTACACCGGCAGCCGCCATGCGGGACTGAAGCTCAAAGCCGCGGCCGATGTTGCGGGCAAGCCGTTCTACGCCGAGCTGTCGAGCGTCAACCCGGTCGTCATCCTGCCCGGCGCGCTGGCGGAACGAGGCGTGAAAATCGCCGAGGAATTTGCGGGCAGTTGCCTGTTGGGCTCCGGACAGTTTTGCACCAACCCGGGGCTGGTTATCCTGCTCGCCGGAGAATCCAGCGAACAATTTATTGCTGAGACAAAGAAACGCTTCGAGACCGCGCCGACCGCGCCGCTGCTTTCGGCCGGTGTCGGAAAATCATTGGGCCAAAGCGTCGGCATCCTGCACGGCGCCGGCGCGGAAATTTTGACGGGCGGCGCGGCGCAACCCGGGCCGGGCTATCGTTTCGCCAACACCCTGTTGCGCGTGGCGGGCGCGAAATTTCTGGAAACACCGGAAAAATTCCAGACCGAGGCCTTCGGCAATGCTTCCTTGGTGGTGGTCGCCCAAGACCTCGCCGAAGTCGGCGTGATTTTGGAACACTTGGAAGGCAACCTCACCGGCGGCGTTTATTCCGACACCCGCGGCTCCGATGACGCCGCGTATGCCAAAGTGGCGCCATTGCTGCGCGAGCGCGTGGGCCGGCTGCTCAATGACAAGATGCCGACGGGCGTGGCGGTCAGCCCGGCGATGAACCACGGCGGCCCGTATCCCGCAACAGGGCATCCGGGCTTTACCGCCGTGGGCATTCCGGCCTCCTTGCGCCGTTTTGCCGCGCTGCAATGTTATGACCAAGTCCGGGCGGCGCGCCTGCCGCCGGCGTTACGCGACCAGAATCCCACGGGCAAGCTGTGGCGGTTGATTGACGGACGCTGGACCCAGGCCGACGTCGGCGCGTGAACCGTATTTTTATCATGGACTTTGCCACCCCAAAGTTCAGGCTCAACGGTCTTGCTTTTAACCCCCTCCTCCCCATGAAGAATATCCTGCTGCGTCTCTCCCCCGCCCTCGCTTTGCTGGCCGCTGCTCCGCTGCACGCCGCCGACGAGGCCGCGCCCGCCATCCCGACCATCACCGTCAACGTGGACAAGGTGAAAGGGCCTTCGAGCCCGATTCTGTTCGGCATGATGACCGAAGACATCAACTATTGTCTCGACGGCGGATTGTATGGCGAACTGCTCGGCAACCGCACTTTTCAGGAGCCCGCCGCCAACCCGAAGCGCTGGTCCATGGTGCTCGATCCCGGCGCCGCCGGTGACATGACTTTTGACCGCACCGAAACCTACAACGCAGCCCAACCCGTCAGCCTCAAGCTCACGGCCACCACGGCGTCGGCCAAACAGCGCGTGGGCGTGGCCAACGAGGGCTACTGGGGAATTCCGGTCAAACCGAACACGACCTACCGCGCCTCGTTCTACGCCAAAGCCGACGGTAATTTCACCGGCCCCATCGCTGTCGCCATTTCCAGCACGAATTCGCCTGTGACCTACGCCTACGCCACGGTGCCGAAGCTGACGAACACCTGGCAGAAGTACGAAGTCACCCTGCAGACCGACGCCAAGGTCAAGCCGACCAAGGATGCCGACTTCCTCCTCTGGACCACCGCCCCCGGCACGGTCTGGATCAGCCAGCCGTCGCTGTTTCCGCCGACCTTCAACAACCGCCCGAACGGCAACCGGCCGGACCTAATGGAACTGATGGCGGGCTTGAAACCGTCGTTCCTGCGCTTTCCCGGCGGCAACTTTCTGGAAGGCCACACCGTCAACACCTGGTTTAATTGGAAAAAGACGCTGGGCCCCATCGCGGAACGCCCCGGCCATGCCAATGACTCGTGGAACTATTATTCCGACGACGGCGTGGGCCTGCTGGAATACCTGGAGTGGTGCGAAGACCTGCACATGCAGCCGGTGCTCGGCGTGTTCGCCGGATTGTTTCTCGGCGGCGGCGGTCCGGGCGAAATTCAACCCGGGGCAGACTTGCAGCCCTACGTGCAAGACGCCCTGGATGAAATCGAATACATCATCGGCGACGTGAACACCAAGTGGGGCGCCCAACGCGCCAAGGACGGCCATCCCGAGCCGTTCAAGCTCACGTATGTCGAAATCGGCAACGAAGACTGGCGCGGCGACTACAATGGCCGCTTCACCCAATTTCACGACGCCATCAAGGCCAAGTATCCCAATTTGCAGCTCATCGACTCCTCCGTGCGCTCCCCGAACAACGGCCGCGTGGCCAGCCGGATCGCCGCCACCAACCCCGCCCAGCCCGACGTGGTGGACAGCCACCTTTACACCAACAGCCAGGTCCAGTCCGAGATTTCCTCGACTGGCTGGGACAATTACCCCCGCAACGGTCCGAAGGTCTTTGAAGGCGAATGGGCCACCCGCGTCGGCGCACCCACGCCAAACTTCACCGGCGCCCTCGGCGACGCCGTGTACATGACGGGCCTGCTGCGCAATTCCGACGTCGTCATCATGGCCTCGTATGCGCCGCTGTTTGTCAACGTGAGCAATCCGGTCGGCGGCCGCCAGCCGGGAACCTCGATGCAGTGGCCCTCGGACCTGATTGGCTACGACGCGCTCAACAGCTACGGCTCGCCGTCTTATTACGCCCAGGTGATGTTCAGCAACCACCGCGGCGACGAGATTCTGACCACCAGCAGTGAGAACATCCCCATCCGCGAGGGCTCGATGCCGGGCAACCGCGGCGGCGCGCCCACGACCCGTCAACTGCCCGGTCTCTATTACGTTTCCACGCGCGACAGCAAGACCGGCAAGGTGTTTCTCAACGTCGTCAATCTCCTCGACCAGCCACAACCCGTGCATATTGACCTCGCCGGCGCGGCCTCCGTGGATCCCAACGGCACGCTGATTTCCATGGCGGCCCAGCCCACCGACACCAACTCGATCGCCGAGCCCAAGAAGGTCGTCCCCGTCACCACGGTGGAAACCGGTTTCAGTTCCAGCTTCAACCGCACCCTCGCGCCCTATTCCATCAACATCTTCGAAATCGGAACCAAGTAGGCTCCCGTTTCGCGGAGCGCGCGGATTCAGCTTAATCGTGCAGATATTCCCCGCCATTGACGTAAAAAACGGCCGCTGTGTGCGGCTGACGCAGGGCCGCGCCTCGGAAGAGACGGTCTATTTCGACGACCCGGTCGAACCGGCGCTGGCCTTTCAAAAAGCCGGCGCGGAATGGGTGCACGTGGTGGATCTCGACGGCGCGTTCGACGGCATCCCGCGCAACCTGGCGCACGTCGCGCGCATCGCGGCCACGGGGCTGCGCGTGCAATTGGGCGGCGGCCTGCGCACCTTGAACGATGTCGAGGAGGCCTTCCACGCCGGCGTGCAGCGGGTGGTCATCGGCACGCGCGCCTGCCACGACCCGGAATTTGTCACTGGCCTCGTGCACCGTTTTGGCGCGGAGCGCCTGGCCGTGGGCATTGACGCGCGCGATGGGCGCGTCGCCGTCGACGGCTGGAAAAACACCTCGGTGGTGCGGACCGAGGAACTGGCCCGGCGCGTCTGCGACCTGGGCATCCAGACCATCATCCATACCGATATCGCGACCGACGGGATGCTCACCGGCCCGAATTACAAGGCGCAGCAGGCGATGTTGCTGGCCACCCCGGCGCGGCTGATTGCTTCCGGAGGAGTGGCCCGGCGCGAAGATGTCGTCAAGTTTGCCGAGATGGCCAAAGTGCATCCGCGGCTGGAAGGCGTCATCGTCGGCAAGGCGATTTACGAAAAGAAAGTGGACTTGGCCGATTTGCTGGCGGTATCCCGCGCGCCATAACCAAGCCGCGCAAAAATTTTGCCCATGAAATCCCGCATGGCACGCATCATCCTGGCGGGGGTCGGGCTGGCGGCAATGCGTCTGGCATTTCAAAATGCCTTGGCCGAGGAGGCGCCTGCCGCCGTGCAAATCGGCGACAGCCTCTCAGAGGTGAAACGCAAATTGGGCGAGCCGCGCGCGGAACTCGAGGCCGGCAACCGCGACGTGCTGATTTACCCGCAAGGCCAAATTGTGCTTGTAAATGGCCGGGTTGCGGACCTGGCCGCGGCGGCGCCTCCGCCCGCCAAGCCCCCACCCGCCCGCGCACCGACGCCGCCACCAACCACGACCACCGCCACGCCCTCGCCCTCGGCATTGGACAAAGCCGCACATCCTCCCGATGTGACTTTCACCGAGCGGGTGGACGGCGAAGGCGAAATCTCCATCATCGCCCAAAGCGACACCAACACGGACTACACCGTCACCTACACCGCCGACTTGACCAATATGACCTCGTCCCAGCCGCTGCCGTACACCACCGATTCAGGCGGGCAAAAATCGTTCGTGGTGCTGCAATTGAAACGCACCGATCCGAAGCAGGGCTGGAAATACCAAGGACATTTTGATTACCGCGTCGGCGGGCTCAAAAAAGGCGCGCCCGACCGCAAGGCCGTTTACCTGCTGCCTTACCAAGCCACCGAAACCCACCGCATCGCGCAGGGCAACCTGGGCGCGTTCAGCCATTTTGCCGGCTCGCAGAACGAATCCGCCGTGGACTTCGATTGCCCGCCCGGCACGGTGGTCTGCGCGGCGCGCGCCGGCGTGGTCACGGGCATCCGGCAGGATTTTACCGAGGGCGGCACCGACCCGAAATTCAAGCCGCTCGCGAATTACATCATCATCCGCCAGGATGACGGCACCTATGCGGAATACTACCACCTCCAGCACCACGGCGCGCTGGTGCAGCTCGGGCAGCACGTCGGGGCGGGTCAGCATATCGGGCTGTCCGGAGCCACCGGTTACGCCGCCGGCCCACATATTCATTTTTGCGTGTTTCAGAACACCGACGGCAAAAATCGCGTGACTGTGCCGGTTAAATACCAGACCAGGCAGGGCGTGCTCGACACCCTGAAACAGGGCGAGACTTACTAAATTGCCACCGCGCCATTTTTTGTGGATAAACCCGCCGTGCCTGCTTCTGCTCCCTTTCTCATCGTCGCCGTGGACGGCGGCGCGGCCTCCGGCAAATCGTCGCTCGCGCGCGCGCTGGCCGCGCAATTCCATTTTCTGCATGTGGACACCGGCTCGCATTACCGGGCCGTGACGCTCGCGCTGCGCCAGGCCGGGGTCGCGCCGGAGAATGCCGCCGCGGTGGACAACGCGTTGGCCAACCTCACGCTGGATACGCAGGTGGACGGTCAGGCCGCGCGCATCGTGCTCGCGGGCCGGCTGCCCTCGCCGGCGGACTTGCGCAGTCCGGAGGTCAACGCCGCGGTCTCCCAGTTCGCCGCGTTGCCGGCGGTGCGCCGGTTTTTGTTCGATTACCAGCGCGGCCAGGCAGCAGTGGCGCGCGCGCGCGGCTTTGCCGGATTGGTCATGGAAGGCCGCGACATTGGTTCGGTGATTTTTCCCGACGCTTCGCTGCGCCTGTTTCTCACCGCCGACCCGGCGACCCGGGCGGGCCGCCGCGCCGCCGAAGGCCAGGCCGACGCCGTGGCGGAACGCGACCGGCTTGATTCCGCGCGCGCCACCGCGCCGCTCACCTGCCCGCCGGGGGCGACCGTCATTGACTCCTCCCATCTGAGCCTCGCGGAAGTGGCGGCCCAGGCGGGCGAATTGGTCAAAGCCGCGCAGGCGTCCGATTTTGGCGCGGCGGAATTTCCCTGGTTTTACCGGCTGGTGTGGGTCGGTTCACGGGCGTTCATGAACGTCGTCGGACGCGTGGAAGCAGCCGGCGTGGAAAATGTGCCGCGCACCGGGCCGTTTTTGCTGGCGTCGAACCATGCCAGTTTTCTCGATCCGCCTTTGCTCGGCTGCTTTTTGCCCCGGCCCATCTGCTTTTTTGCGCGCAAGACCTTGTGGGACGCGCCCGGCATGACCTGGATGATGAACCGGTTGAAATGCATTCCGGTGGACCGCGATGGCGAGGGCGACATTGGCGCGTTCAAGCGCGTGTTTGCGGCGCTGAAGGCCGGCGAAGGCGTGCAGGTCTTTCCCGAAGGCACCCGCACGCGCGATGGAAAATTGCAGCCCGCCCGCCGCGGCATTGGCTTGCTCGCGGGTAAAATGGCGGTGCCGGTGGTGCCTGCGCGAGTCTTTGGCGTGTTCGAAACCTTCAACCGCCGGCAGATTTTGCCGCGGCCATTTTATCGGCTGGGGGTGAGCTACGGCCGCCCGCTGACTCCGCGCGAATACGACCCCGGCCCCCGCGACCCCAGCCGCCACGAGGTCATTGCCAGCCGCATCATGGCTGCGATTGCGGCGCTGCCGCCACCGTGGGATAAATAACCACCAGCTTAACCCCATGCCCCAATACTCACCCAGCGACCTGCCCGCCGTCCTGCGCGAAATGCTGCAAACCGGCAGCTACCGCGACCAGCAGGGCGTCGTGCAAACCTTGCATTCGAACGTCTCGCTGGAAGAAGCGCTGGCGCTCTACGGCATGGTGCGCGACCTTAAGCCGAAAGCCTCGGCGGAAATCGGGTTTGCGCTCGGGATCTCCGGGCTCGCCATTTTGAGCGCGCTCGAAGCCAACGGCCAGGGCCGGCATTACGTGAGCGACCCCTTCCAAACCAGTTTTGTCGGCGGCATGGGCCGCGAAAATGCGCGCCGCGCCGGACTGGAACACCGGCTCGAGTTTTACGAAAAATTCCCCGAAGAGGCCGTGCCGCAGTTTCCCCCGGTGCAATTTGCGTTCATTGACGCCTCGCACCTGTTCGACTTGTCCATCCTCGATTTCGTGCTGGTGGACAAACGGCTCGAAGTCGGCGGCGTGGTGGGCTTCCACGATTTGTGGATGCCGTCGCTGCGCAAGGTGGTGCGCCACATCCTCGCCAACCGCGCCTACCGCGTGCATCCGGCCAGCCCGCCCGGCGCGCCCCTGACCGCGAAGCAAAAATTCCGCTCGGGCCTCTGCGCCGTGGCGCGCCAGTTGCCTTGGGCCTCGCGCTGGCTCGCGCCCGAGGCGGCCCGGCCCTGGCATGAATTTCGCCTCGCCAACCTGGTGTTGCTGGAAAAAATCGGCGAGGACCGGCGCGACTGGCGCGAACACCAAACCTTTTAACCGGACCAGCGCATGCGCACACCAAATCTCCGCTGGGGCATCCTGAGCACCGCGCAAATCGCGCGCAAAGTCTGGCTCGCCATCCGCAATTCCGGCTGCGGTGAAGTGGCGCTCGTCGCCAGCCGCGACCGCGAGCGTGCCGGGAAATTTATCGCGGACTGCCAAAAGGAGGCGCCGTTTCGGCAAACCCCGGCGGCGCTCGGTGATTACGCGGCGCTGATTGAGTCCAGGGAGATTGACGCGGTTTACATTCCGCTGCCGACCGGGTTGCGCAAGGAATGGGTCATCCGCGCGGCGCAGGCGGGCAAGCACATCTTGTGTGAAAAACCCTGTGCGGTGACGGCAAAGGACTTGCGGGAAATGCTCGCCGTTTGCCGGAAACACCAGGTCCAGTTCATGGACAATGTCATGTTCATGCACACGGAACGCCTCGCCCTGATGCGAAAGGTGCTGGATGACGGGAAGACCGTCGGCGACATCCGCCGCATCAGCACGGCGTTCAATTTCAATTCCGACGCCAAATTCTTCGCCGGCAACATCCGCACGCACAGCGGGCTGGAGCCGCAGGGCACGCTCGGCGACCAGGGCTGGTATTGCCTGCGTTTCGCCTTATGGGCGATGAAGTGGCAACTGCCCCGGCGCGTCACCGGGCGGATTCTGTCCTCGGTCGCACGGCCCAAAGGCACGGCGCCGGTGCCGACCGAGTTTTCCGGTGAACTGATTTTTGCCCAGGGCGCATCGTGTGATTTCTACTGCTCGTTCGTCACGGCGCTCCAGCAGCGCGCCATCGTCAGCGGCACGCGCGGCAGTTTGGCCATTCACGATTTCGTGCTGCCGTTTGCGGGGAACACGCTTCGCTTCGAAACCGGCGACATGGACTACAAATTCATCGGCTGCGACGCCTTCATGGAGACGGGCAAAAAAATCTGGGCCACCGCCGAGCACAGCAACAGCCACGCCGACGCGCAGGAGGCCAACCTCATCCGCAATTTCACCAAGCTCGCGCGCTTGGGAAAACCCAACGCCCGCTGGCCGGAAATTTCGCTCAAGACGCAACAGGTTCTTGACGCCTGCCTGAAATCAGCGCGGGCCGGTGGAAAAGTTGTCGCGCTTTAGTCTCCGGCCAACTCGGCAAACAACTGGTCGGCGAGTTTGAGCGCGCGGGCCGGATTTTCGTCCATAACCGTGAAGTGGCCCATTTTGCGGCCCGGGCGCGGTTCGCCCTTGTCATAAAGATGCAGCTTCACCCGCGGGTCGCGCAGCAGCTTCGCCCAATCGGGCGTCTTGCCGCCGCGCCAGCTATCGCCGAGGAGGTTGATCATCACCGCCGGGCGCAGCAAATCCACCGCACCCAGCGGCAGGCCGGCCACCGCGCGAATGTGCTGCTCAAACTGGCTGGTGAGGCACGCATCGAGCGTGTAGTGGCCGCTGTTGTGCGGGCGCGGGGCGAGCTCGTTGACCAATAATTTCCCGCGGGCGTAAAACATTTCCACGGCCAGCAGGCCAACGACGCCAAGCTCCTCCGCGATGTCGCGCGCGAGTTCCGCCCCGGCGCGCTGGATTTTCGCGGGCAGGCGGGCGGGTGCGATGCTGCGGTGCAGAATATGGTGGCGGTGTTCATTCTCCGCCATCGGAAAAGCCACCGATTGGCCGTCCAGACCACGCGCCACGACGACGGAGCACTCCGCCTCAAACGAAATCCATTGCTCGACGACCGCCGCAGCCGCGCCAAAGCTTTTCCAGACGGCTTCCCAGTCGGGCGAGACCCCGGCGGGCAGCGCGGGCAGCTTCAACTGGCCCTTGCCGTCGTAGCCCGAGACGACCGTCTTGAGCACGCAGGGAAAACCGAGTTTCGCCGCCGCGCGCGCCAATTGCGCCGCCGAGCTGACGATGGCAAATTCCGCGCAGGGAAAACCCTGGCGGCGCAAAAATTCCTTTTCGCGGCGGCGGTTCTGGCAGACCTCGAGGACGCGCGAGCCCGGACGGGCGGGAAGGCGTTTTTCCAAAAATTTCAGCGAGGCCGCCGGCACGTTCTCGAATTCGAGGGTCACCGCCGAAATGAAATCCGCGAAATCGGCGAGCGCCACCTGGTCGTCCCAAGGAGAGGTGAAAGTCTTTTCGGCGACCGGCCCGGCGCAGCAATGCGGCGACGGCTCGTAGACATGGAATTTGTAGCCGAGCCGGCGGCCCGCCAGCAGGGACATGCGGCCAAGCTGGCCGCCGCCCAACATGCCGAGCGTGGCGCCGGGAAGGAGCGTGCGGGAACGGGAACTCATGAAAAGCGGGCGTTCAAGGGCGGGCGGGAGTGGGCGCATCGAGCATGAGGGGCTGCGGCGGCCCTAGCAAGCGCGGCGGTGTGCGCAGAAATTGGATGTCGAGCACCGCCTTGACGCGGGCAAACCATTCGCGGAAGGTGGTGTGATAAAAATCGCCGCCGGGGTCGGTGGCCGCGTAACCCACGGCATCGAGGCCAAAGTTCTGCGCGAGGTAGATGGAACGCGGCAAATGAAACGGCTGGGACACAATGATGACGGAGTTCAGCCCAAACACCCGGCGGGCCCGCGCCATCGAATCAAGCGTGCGGAAACCGGCATCGTCGCGCGTGATGGCGGATTTCGGCACCCCGCGCCGGACCAGCCCTTGATACATCAGCGCCGTCTCGCTGCCGTAGGGGTCCTGGGCGTCGCCCTCGCCGGAAACAAGGAGATGGCTCACCTTGCCGGCTTGGTAGAGTTGGGCGGCGGCATCGAGCCGGTCTTCGAAATAAAACGACCCCGGGCCGGCACCGAGCACGAGCGCCACCGGCCGCGGAGCCAGATGGTCGAGGCGCGTGTAAATTTTGCCGTTCGCGGCTTGAATCACCCACCAATTGAGCATGACGATGGCGAGCAACCCGAGCAAGGCCACCGCGAGGAGCAATAAACCGGCGCGCCATAGCCGGCGCTTCCAGGAACGGGGCCGCTCGGCACGCTGCAGACTCATGGTCAAAAACAGGCTCGGCAAATTGGCCTCAATCCCGCGGCTTTTTGGCCACGGCGGCGGTTTGGCGGCGGCGAAAGGCGATGAGCCGCGCACGCAGGGCCGGGTCTTCAAGGGCGAGAATGGCTGCGGCCGCCAGGCCGGCATTGGCTGCGCCCGCCGGGCCGATGGCCAGGGTGGCGACCGGAACGCCCTTCGGCATCTGGGCGATGGACAATAGCGAATCCAGCCCCTTGAGCGTCTTCGACTCGACCGGCACGCCCAGCACGGGCAGATGCGTGAGCGCCGCCGCCATGCCCGGCAAATGGGCCGCGCCACCCGCACCGGCAATGATGATTTTCTGCCCGCGCGCCGCGGCATCCTGCGCGTATTCGTAAAGACGCTTCGGCGTGCGGTGCGCGCTGACGATACGCGTCTCGTGCCTCACGCCCAGTTCCCGTAAAATGTCCGCGGCGTGGCGCAGGGTTTCCCAGTCGGACTGGCTGCCCATGATGATGCCCACGACGGGCTTGCCGGAAGCCTTGCTCATAGGCCCGCAGTCTCGCCCAACCCGCCCCGCCCGCCAAGGGAAAATTTCGGCGCATGGGCGACGGTTTGGCAGGTTTTTATTTCTTGGCGGGCAACGGCGGTTTGGTGGTTTTGGGCGTGGAGGTGCGGGCCGCGGCCACGGCGGCGGCTCGGGCGGCCTCGCCCTTGAGTTGCTCGAGCTTTTCCATGGCGGACTGGAAGGAGCGCACCGAGGTGGCGTACCAGAGCAGGTTTTTGCCGGGGAATTTTTCCTGCCAGAATTTGACCACAGGCGGGCTGGGATACATCAGCGAGGCGAGGAGGTAAAAATCGTCGAGCACGTCGAACGGCACGGTCCAGGTGACCCAGCAGGCGTCGGTTATGGGCTGCAATTCGGAAAATTTGCGGAACTGGCAGCCGTGCAGGTCAATCAGGCCCAGGCCGTATTTTTCGACCGTGGCCTCGATAAAGGCGTCCTCCTTGAGCACCTGCATTTCAAAGAGCAGGACGTGGAGGATGCTGGCGCGGCGCAAGTCGCCCTGCTCGAGATTGGCGAGGAATTTTTCGTTGGCCTCGTCGAGCTGCTCGGCGGTGACGAGCTGTTTTTCGAGCAGGACGGAGCCCAGGGTGCGGCTGGCGCGAACAATGAGGGGCCGGTATTCCTGCAGGGACATGGGCAAAAAGGGAGGCAGGCCCAGTCTAGCCCGGGCGAGGGCGATGTAAACCGCAAAGGGCGAAGCGGCTATTCCGCATATTCGTCAATTTCGCCCGCAAACGGCGACCGCGTGCCCGGGAAGGCGACCCGGGGAAAGCAAATGCGGGAGACGGCAGTCTCGAAATTATGGTCGCCGCTGAGGATTTCGATTTCGAGGCGCAGAAAATACAGCGGGGCGTGCGCGGGGAGTTCCGCCGGCAGGCGCACCGCGTCTTTCTCGGTGGTGACAATCAGCTCGGCTTGCGCGTCGGCGGCCCGGCTGAAGAAGCGCTCGAGGTCGTCGGGGGTAAAGCGATGATGGTCGAGGAACCGGCGGTTGTGGCAGATTTCCGCGCCGAGGTCGCGCAGGAGCTTTTCGAAACTTTCGGGCATGGCGATGCCGCTGAAGGCCGCCACGCGCTTGCCGCGCAAATCCTCCAACGGGCGGCGATGGCCGTTGCTGACGGCCTCCAGGTGCGTGGGCTTGTGCGAGCACTCGACGATTTCGACCTCGGGGTGGTGCCGGTGGATGAGTTGCCGCAGCTCGCCGTTTTCCGCGCCGTCGGACTTGGTGATAAAGACAAAGGACGCGCGGCGCAGGTGCGTCACCGGTTCGCGGAGGATGCCGCGCGGGAGCAGCCGGCGGTTGCCGAAAGGATTGGTCTTGTCCACGAGCAGCAAATTGAGCTGCCCGCGCAGGGAGAGGTATTGGTAGCCGTCGTCGAGCAGGAGAATGTCGGCGCCGAATTTCTTGATGGCGTATTGGCCGGCCTTGACGCAGTTTTTGTCCACCAGCACGACGACGCCCGGAAGATTGCGCGCGAGCATGTACGGCTCGTCGCCCGCCTCGGCGGAGTCGAGGAGCACGTCCTGGCCGTCGCTCACCACCTTGGGCGGGGGATTTTCGCCGTGGCTGATCCAGCGCCAGAGGCGGCGGTAGAGCGGCTCGGCGCGGCTTTTGTAACCGCGGCTGAGGATGGCGACGTGGCGGCCGCGCCGGGCAAGGGTGCGGGCGAATTTTTCGACGATGGGCGTCTTGCCCGTGCCGCCGACGGTAAGATTGCCCACGACCAGCACAGGGACGCCCAGGGGCTGGTTGCGGAAGATGCGCTGCTCGTACAGCCAGCAGCGCGCGCGCACGATGCCGTCGAACATCCATGACAGGCCGAGCATGAACCCGCCCAGGGCCTTGACGCCGGCGCCGGCCTGACGGCGGTCGTAGACGACATCCACGGCAAATTCCTCGAAATGCCGCGCGCGGACGGCCAGACGTTTCAACCAGCGGGAAGACATGGAATAGGGATGGCGGCGTGAATCGGGAGTTGACGGCCCGGGCGGGGCGCGCAAAATTCAACCCTTTGCGCACGCTTGCGCGCGCATTCCACACCATCCAGCGCCAATATTCCAGCGGAAATGCAAGTCCACCTCCTGCGCTCCAAAATCCTCCGGGCCGAAGTCACCGACGCGCGCCTGGAATACGAAGGCAGCCTGGCCATTGACTCGGCGTTCATGGCCCGCGTCGGCATTTTGCCCCACGAAAAAATTCTCGTCGGCAACCTGGCCAACGGCAACCGCTTTGAGACCTACGCCATTCCGGCGCCGGCGGGCTCGCTGACGATTTGCCTGAACGGCGCCGCCGCGCATCTGGGCCAAAAGGGCGATTTGCTCGTCATCATGACCTTCGGCGTGATGACCGAGGAGGAGGCGAAAAACTGGACGCCGCGCACCATCGTGCTGGCCGACGGCAACAAGAAAATCGTCAAGGAGACGAAGTAGGCTTCGCGGGCGCGGTGCGCAGGGTAAAGTCGCCCATCGTTTGGGCGCCGGTTGCCGTGCCGTGATACCACACCCCGGCATAATGGCCGTTTTCGGGGTGGCCGAGCAGGTAGAGATTGTCGTCGGCATCGCCAAAGGTGAGGTCCACCGACATGTCTTCCGCGGCGATTTCGGCGTGGTATTTGACCGCGCCTTGCTCATTTGCCTTCCAGACGTGCGGCACCTGCGCATCCGCTTCCATGGGATACCAGGCGCCCAGAAAATTTTTGCCCGGCGTGAGCGGCTCCCGGGGCAGTTCAAACCGCGCGAGCATCACGACGCGGCCGCCGTAGTTGCGCAAGACGAGGTTGCAGTCCGGACAGTCGGCCTCGCTCAGCGAGCGGGGAGCGGGGCTGCGGCACGACGCCAGCAGGCTCAGCAAAATCACCGCCAGCAAAAAGGAAAACCGCGGGGGCATGCCAGGATTTCATGGAGACCGGTGCGGCGCACGCAAGCGCAAACTTCCCGCGGGGCCGGCCAAAATAAATGAAGTTTGAGATAGACTTGACGGGCGCTTTTGCGGTTAGCTTACGCCCTATTTTTTCCGTTTCCCGCGTTGCCCCTGCGCCGGATGACGGGAAGCGCAACCTACCCCCCTGCCGGAGTCCGCACGGTCCGACCGAGTTACCTTTGCTATGCATCTGCTCGACATCATCATCGTCCTGGCCTACCTGGCGGTGGTCATTTACATTGGCAAACGAGCGTCGGCCGCGTCCAAGAGCGAAGAAGGATTTTTCCTCGCCGGACGCAAGCTGGGCAAGTTTTACCAGTTTTTCCTGAACTTCGGCAACTCGACCGAGCCGCAGGGCGCGGTCAGCACGGCGAGCAGCGTCTACAAGCAGGGCGTGTCGGGTTCCTGGTTGAATTTTCAGACGATTTTCCTGAATCCGTTTTACTGGTTCGTGTACGTGTGGTTTCGCCGGGTGCGCGTGACCACGGTAGCGGATTTGTTTGAGGACCGCTTCAAGAACAAGGCGCTGGCGGTGTTTTACGCCATTTTCCAAATGGCCGTGGCGGTCATCCTGCTGGGCGTGGCCAACGTGACCGCCTACAAGATAACCTCGTCCATGGCATTGAAGACGGAGGCGCAGATGACCGTCGCCGACCAGCAGGTGATTGCCGACTACCACCGCTGGGAAGAACTGAAGATCCAGGCCGCCACTGCGCCGCTGCCGGCCGCGGAGCTGGCGGAGTTTGACCACCTCAACGACCTCCAGGGGCACGACCAGATTCATGCGTACGTGTCGTGGCTGGGCTCGGACACCGCGCGGGTGCTGTTTTACGCCGTGTTCACGGCGGTGGTCGGAGCCTACATGATCATGGGCGGCATGAAGGCGGCGGCCTTCAACGACGCCTTGCAGGGTTTCCTCATCGTTATTTTTTCAGTGATGCTGATTCCGGTGGGGCTGCACGCCATCGGCGGCTGGGCCGCGCTGAAGGAGGTCGCGCAAAGCAATCTCGCCAACTACCGCAAATTTCAGCTGATCGGCGCGGGCGGCGGCAACCAGTACGGTTTTTGGTATATTGTCGCCTACACCTGGGCCAGCCTGGTGCAGATTCTCGGGCTCAGCGCGAACATGGGCATCCTCGGCTCGGCCACGAATGAATACACGGCGCGCTTCGGCGGGGTCTCCGGCACGTATGCCAAGCGCCTGTTGCTGATTGTGTGGGCTTTCGTGGGTTTGATTGCCCTGGCCTTGTTTGCCGGCCCGAAGGCGCTGGTGGATCCCGACGGGGCGTGGGGCGCGATGTCCACGCAACTGCTTCCGTCCGGGCTGATTGGGTTGATGCTTTCCGGCGTGCTGGCGGGGACGATGTCCATCATGGCGGCCAAGGCGGTGGCGATATCGTCGTTGTTCGTGCGCAACATCTACCGGCATCTCAAACCGGGGGCCTCGGAAACCGAAGGCGTGCGGGCCGCGCGCTGGTCCATTGTCGCGGTGCTTTTGACGGGTGTGTTCGCGCCCTTCCTCATCAGCAACCTGATTGACGGCGTGAAATTCATTGTCGAAGTCAACATCCCGTTCGGGGCCGCCATCATGCTGCTTTACACCTGGCGGCGGCTGACCCCCGGCGCCATCTGGATCGGCGTGCTACTGTCCATCGGCCTCAACCTGGCCATTCCGCGGACGGCGCAATACTTCCATTATTTTTCGGAAAGCCCGGCGCTGACGACCACGGATCACGCGGGCAACGCGGTTTATTTTGAGAAGGTGGTGCACACCCTCCAGGGTGACACCAGCAGCCCGCTCCAGGGCACCGGCCGGTTCAATTTCGAGGTCTGGATGCTTGAGCACGTCGGCATGCAGCCCGCGGAAATGACCTCGGTGCAGCGTGACACCGCGCACTTCTTTGTGGACGGCCTGCTGCCGTTCGTCCTCCTCATCGCCTTCAGTTATATTACCAAGCGCGGCGACCGCGCCAGCGAAGACCAGTTCTTCGGCAAGATGAAAACGCCCGTGCTGCCGACGCCGGAACTGGAAGCGGCGGCGCTGGAGGAAACCCGCCGCAACCCGGGGCGTTTTGACCACTTGAAACTGCTGCCCGGCACGAACTGGGAATTTCTGAAATGGGACCGCACCGACGCCGTGGGCTTCCTCATCTGCTGCGCGGTTTCCGGCGCGGTGGTGTGGCTGTTTATTTT
>DASZWY010000040.1:0-4479 GCA_035546135.1 Opitutales bacterium | reverse complement strand
CAAGAAGCTCGTCGAAGTCGAACTCAAGCAAAAGGGCACGCCGCTGCACGACTCCACCGTGGTCGGCGACCTCGTGGGCGACCCGTTCAAGGACACGTCCTCGGTCGCGCTCAACCCCATCATCAAGTTCACGACGCTCTTTGGCATCCTCGCCGTCGAAATCGCCGTCAACACCACCCACGCCCTCTCGCACGGCCTCGCGGCGGTCTTCATCGCCATCGGCCTCTGCTTCGTCTGGCGCTCCTTCTACGGCATGCGCATCAGCCGGAAGGAGTAGGGTTTTTGTTTTGAACCACGGAGGACACCGAGATCGCGGGGGAAATTTCTCCGCGTTCCGGTGTCCTCCGTGGTTCAATTATTTCACCGCCTCATGCAGCGCCACGCTGCCGAAGGCCAGGGCCTCGTGGCGCACCTGCGCAAAGCCCGCGGCGCGCATTTCCTCCGCCAGCGCCGCGCGTCCGGGGAAGGTTGCGGAGGACGTGGCCAAATAACGGTACGCGCCGCCTCGGCCCGTCAGCAACCCGCCCGCCACCGGCACGATTGCGTTCAGGTAGAATCGGCACAGCGGCCGCGTCCAGCCTTCCGGTTGCGAATTATCCAGCACCAGCAGCTTCCCGCCCGGCCGCAACACCCGCCGCATCTCGCGCAGGCCCCGTGCGCGGTCCTCGAGGTTGCGCAGGCCCCACGCAATCGTCACCACGTCCGCCGACTCGTCCGCCAGCGGCAGGCTCAAACAATCGCCCACGCCAAAAATAATGTCCTGCGCCCAGGGCCGCGCCGCCTGCTTGCGCTTGGCCTGCGCCAGCATCGGCGCGCAAAAATCCAGCCCGCGCACCTCGACGTCCGGGCCGAGTTCCCGTTTCAGCGCAAACGCCACGTCGCCGCTGCCGGTGCATAAATCCACCACGGTTTTCGGTTTGGCCGCGGCCGCCGCTCGCACCAACTGGCGCCGCCAGCCGAAGTCCATCCCGCAGCTCAATACGTGATTGGCCAGGTCGTAGCGCGGGGCGATGCCGCCAAACATTTCCTCGATGGCGCGGGCTTCGGGCATGAAAATTATTTTGCGGCGTGACCGGTTTTGCCCGGCTGCTGCCGGCGCTCCGCCGCGGGCAGGAAGTTGCCCGATTCGCAGCAGCGCACGAACTCTTCCGTCTCCGACTGCAGCCGCTGCCAGCGCTCGCGGATTTTGCGCGCCTCCGCCGCCGTGATGTCGTCGTCCGCCGCGGCCGCCGCGATGGTCGAGAGCATGTCCGCAAATTCCTGCACGATTTCGTGGCTTGCCGCCGCCAGCACATGGGGGTTGGTTTTCCCGATTTGCGGGCTTTTCACAAAAAATCCGCCCGCGCTCGCGCACACCCATTGCGCCACGCGCGCCCCGTCCGTCAGTCGCGCCAGTTGCTCCACCCGGTCCAGCGGGTTCGGCGCGCCGCTGCCGCCTTCGTTCGACTCCGCCCATTTGTAAATCAGGGACGGCGACAGGCCCATTTCCGCCGCCAGTTGCTTGGCGTTCGCGTGCTGCAACAACTCGCGGATGAGTTCGTGGGATTGCATGTCGGCATTGTCACAAAGCCTCTTGCCCTCGGCGATGATAAATTAACGGATCAAAGCAGTGCGATCCCCTCAAGACGAAATACACCGCGTCCCACGATGCTTAAGGACGGAGAAAGTCCTAACCGCCGGAATTTACTTTCCAAAAAGGAGGCGGGTAACAGCATGAGCGCCCCGAGGGTCAAGCATGACCAAAATGCCTCATAGTCAGAGGATGAGCCTGATTTTTCATACGCCGAAGCTAGCAGGCAGAGTATGCTTCCCGCCAAAAGAATGGCGCCGGCCAGCGTCCAAAGGAGTAGAGCCGAGTGGAGGAATTGACCGACCTGACTGCCACGCTTTGCGGCATAATATTCTTTTGTCGTTAAATGGTGGATGGTGCTGAAGCGATAAACGGTGTCCGCTGGCCGGATATGTCCCGCGGTTATGAGCATGAGCGCAATGTTGGCAAACGTGAGCTTGCCAAAAATGGTTTTGCTCCAGGTGCAGACATAGGACGTGCCGCCAGGGTTAGCCTGGGTTTGGTCCGCGAGGGACTGTGCGTGGTTTAGATAAAAGCGATAGGCGTCATCGCGGTCGTAAAACAGGCGCTGAAATCCCGAAAAGGATCGGCCTTGTCGCAGCAATGTGAGGGCATGCTGTTCTTGAGATTTATCCAGCATGGGAGCGCCACCTAAAGATTTCCTTCCGGTTTTCTCGACGTAAAGCTCTCCACCACCCATTTCGACAATTCCCCGTC
This sequence comes from Opitutales bacterium, assembly GCA_035546135.1. Lineage (GTDB taxonomy): Bacteria > Verrucomicrobiota > Verrucomicrobiia > Opitutales > JABDGR01 > JABDGR01. The sequence goes on along the minus strand of DASZWY010000040.1, from coordinate 2,192 downwards.
CGGGTTCTCCGCCGCGGCGCGGGTAATCGTAAACGCGTCGCGCCCGGTGTTGCGGGCGATGATTTTCAGGCCGTGCTGGAAGTCGCGAAATTTCTGCTCGCACAGGGCGCGGATGGTCTGGTCCTTGGCCACCGCCGCCGCGGCCAGCGCCTCGCGCGCGCCGTCGTCAAAGACCAATTTCAGCCCGTGCTCGCGGGCAAAGTCTTCGGCAAAGCGGTCGAGGTCGGCCATCAGCGCCCCGCGTTGAAGATGTGCATGCTCGGCCAGTAGTTTTTGCAGCCCTGCGCCCGGGTTCCGGATGGTCTCGTCCGTGACCTCGAACGCCGTGATGCCCGCCGAGGGCAGGTGAAACTTGAAATCGCGGAACGCCCGCTCGAGCACCGTCAGCAGCCCGCGCGCGCCGGTTTTCTCCGCATGCGCCCGCGTGGCAATCTCGCGGATGGCCTCCGCCGTGATGCGGAAGTCGATCCCGTAGCCCTGAAAATCCTCGCGGTATTGCTGGAGAATCGAGCCTTCCGACGACACCAGCACCTGCGCCAGGTCGTCCGCCGCCAGCGCCTCGCACGCCACGCGCACTGGCAGCCGCCCGATGAACTCCGGCTCGAAACCGTATTTGATAAAATCGGAGGTCTCCGTGTAGCGCAGGTATTCGTGCGTCTCCCGGCGGGCCGCGGTTTCGCTGCTGAAGCCGATGCGCCCGTGGTCGAGGCGCTTCTGCACGTTCTCGGCCAGCTTGTCGAACGCGCCCGAGACGATGAACAAAATGTGCCGCGTGCTGATGGTGCGCTTGCGGGGTTTGCGGCCTCCGCGCGAAAACTCCATCATCGCCTGCATCTGCGCCATCATGTCCGTTGGCGACACCAGGTTGACCTCCGTGTCCTCCATCAGCTTGAGCAAATTAATCTGCACCCCCCGGCCCGAGACATCGCGCCCGCCCTGGCCGCCTTCGCTGGCAATCTTGTCGATCTCGTCGATGTAGATGATGCCATATTGGGGCAGTTCGGTGTTGCCCCCCGCGATCTTCACCAAATCGCGCACCAGGTCCTCGACGTCCCCGCCCACGTAGCCCGTCTCGGAGAACTTGGTGGCATCAGCCTTGACGAACGGCACGCCGATTAGCCGCGCGATGGTGCGCATCAGGTAGGTCTTCCCCACGCCGGTCGGCCCCAGCAGCAGGATGTTCTGTTTGCTGTATTCGCGCTCCAGCCGCTCCGGCTTCTCGATGCAGGTCCGCACATGGTTGTAATGGTCGCAAATGGCCACCGAGAGCACCTTCTTGGCCTCCTGCTGCTTGACTACGAAGCGGTTAAGGTAGTCCCGAATTTCCCGCGGTTTGAAGGAAAAGTCCCGGATGCGCCGCAACGCCTCGGCCTCGGTCTCCGGGTCGTGCGAGGGGGGTGGTGCTTCCGGGGCCGGCTGGGCAAACGGATGGCCCGCGCCCAGCCCGCCCGCGCGCAGCCAGTCCTGCAAATGCTTCTGGAGGTCGTCCGGAGGGGGTTTCGATTCGTCGGAATTCATGAAAGAAAACGGTTTGACAGGGTGCGTATCCTGCGGAAGTATCTCAACGCAAATAACTTTCAACGCGCGCTCCCCGCGTGCCCCGACCGGAGGCCACCATGGCTGCCAACCTTACCAAACGCGACATAGTTCTGGAAATATACGAGAAAACGGGCTTTCCGCAAAAGGAAGTCCGCGACACCGTGCATATGACGCTGGATGTCATCGCCCGGGCCCTGGCGCAAGGGCGAAACGTCGAACTGCGCAACTTCGGCGTCTTCGAGGTCCAGGTGCGCAAGAGCCGCATCGGCCGCAACCCCAACAAGCCCGAGAAGGATGTCGTCATCCCCAAGCGCGCCGTCATCAAGTTCAAGTCCGGCAAGGAGTTGAAGGCCGAACTCAAGAAGCTCGACCTCGCCGCCCTCGAAATCCAGCCGTAAGGGCGGGCTCCACGGCGCCCGGGATATTTATTGTCCCCCCAATGGACGCGAAGGGGTTGCGTCCATCACCCCGTCGATTCGTGTTTATTCGCGGATAAATTTCTTTCATCTTCCATTTTCCATGCCTGATTTCCAGAGCCTGCCGGGTTTCCGGGAATTCTACCCCGAGGACTGCGCGGCCCGCAACGGGCTCTTCCGCGCCTGGCGCGCCGCCGCCCGCCGCTTTGGCTTTGCCGAATACGACGCCCCCGTGCT
>DASZWY010000039.1:0-2319 GCA_035546135.1 Opitutales bacterium | reverse complement strand
TCGAGCTTGCCGTTTTCATCGGTGCGGGCCACCGCCTCGTCGAGCAGGGCCCAGATGAAGCCGCCGCCAAAATGCGGCGCGTTGCTCAAGACCGCCCAATAATCATGGAGTCCCGTGCCGCCGCCGCCGTCGTAAAGACCGTGCAGGAATTCCGTGAACATGAAAACTTCATCGCCCGCGGCGAGCTGCTGGATGGATTGATAGGTCGGGTAATGCGGCGAGTTGATGGCGCCCAGGCGCGCCTGCGGGTGGATGACGTTGCGGTGCTGCGGGTCCCATTTCGCAAACTCGCCGTCGTTCTCGGCGTTCCAGCCGCCTTCGTTGCCGTTGTCCCAAAAGAGAATGCTCGGGTGGTTGACGTCGCGGCGCACCATCTCGCCGATGAGCTTCTGGCCGGTCGGCGTGTCGTAGTGGCCGTGCCAGCCGCCGAGCTCGTCGAGCACATACAGGCCCAATTCGTCGCAAGCCTCCAAAAATTCGTGGTCGGGCGGATAGTGCGACATGCGCACGGCGTTCATGTTCGCCTCCTTCATCAGCTTCACGTCGTCATAGCAAATCTGGCGGTTGAGCGTGCGGCCCGTTTCCGGCCAGAAGCTGTGGCGGTCCACGCCTTTCAGGATGATGCGCTGGCCATTGAGATACAATCCGTCGCCCGCGCGCACTTCAAAGGTGCGGAACCCGAATTTTTCCTCGGTGGCGTGCCCGGCGGCGCCGAGGGTGAAGCGCACGCGGTAGAGGTTCGGCGTCTCGGCGGACCACAATTTCACCCCGGGGAAATCGGCGCTCACGGTCGCGACGTCCTGCCCCGCGGCGATGTTGGCGGAAAATGGCGCGCCCACCGGATGGCCCTGGATATCGAGCACCTGCGCGGTCACGGGCGTCTCCACCGCCGCCGCCGCGCCGAGATGCACCTGCGCGGAAAAACGGCCGTCGGCCTGGGCGTCAATCGCCGTCCAGTCGATGAACTGCGCGGGCAGCGCCTCGAGATATACCGGGCGGAAAATGCCGCCAAAGTTCCAGTAATCGCCGCGGCGCTCGGCGGCGTTGACGCTCGCGTTGGCGGACTCCTTGCTCACCGTGACCGTGAGCCGGTTGCTCCCGCCGAATTTCAGCAGCGAAGTGATGTCGTATTTGAAGCGGTAAAAGGAACCCTGGTGGATGGGCCCGGCCGACTGGCCGTTGATCTGCACCTCGGTGTCCGTCATCGAACCCTCGAACACGATGCGCACCGTCTTGCCCTTCCAGTCCGCCGGCACGGTGAAGTCGTAATAATATTTTCCGGTTTCGCGCGCGAAGCCCGGCGCGTTTTCGGCGTTCGCGCCGCGGATTTCGTAGCCGTAGTTGTAGCTGCCAAACCCTTCCTGCTCCCAGCACGAAGGCACCCGGATTTTCGACCACATCCCCGCCTTGCGCCCGTCGTTGCAGTAAAAATTCCAGAGCACGGCATCATCGCTGCCGTGGCCGGAAAGGTAAACCGTCTGCGTGGGGATGCCGGGGGCGGCGGGCGCCGCAATGGCGGAAATCGGCAACGCGACCAATGCCAGGACGACCAGCAAACCAGGAGGGATTTTCATGGGGTAGAATGGCAAATTTAACGGCCCTTCCGGGGTTGGCAAAACCATAAATCCGTGTTTAGTTAAGCTCCCCCTTCCCTCCCCCCATGAAGAAACTCTCCCCCCTGCTCGCCGGCGTCATTATTGGCGTCCTCGTCGTTGAATTTCCCAAGCTGCTCGCGGTCAGCTATCCCGCCCCGGCGCCCAGCGCGGCCTCGGCCACCGCTCCCGCGGCTGCGCCGGCCCAGCCGCAAGGCACCGGCACCATTGTCCACCCCATTTCCAAAAACATTACCGACCGCCTCACCAAATCCACCCGGCACATGGATATCGTGAAAATCAAGCAAGGCGACCGCGAAGTGGAGACCCGCATCTATTACCCGATGGACAAGAACAAAGCCATGGCCGTGATTCTCATTCACGAAATTTTCGGCGTGAGCGACTGGATGAAAGCCTGCGCCGACCAACTGGCCGAGGCCGGCTATGTCGTGCTGGTGCCCGACCTGCTTTCGCAGATGGGGCCAAATAAAGGCGGCACCGATGATATTCCGGAAAGCCAAATCACCACTTCCGTGCAGCGCCTGCCCGCCGCGCAAGTCCTGGCCGACCTGACCGCCGTGGCGGATTACGCGAAGAAAATGCCGGAGTGCGACGGCAACATCGCCATCGGCGGTTTTTGCTGGGGCGGCGGCAAGGCGTTTGCCTTTTCGACCGTGAACAAGGACATCAAGGCGGCGTTCGTGTTTTACGGCGCGCCGATGCTGCC
>DASZWY010000038.1:0-7913 GCA_035546135.1 Opitutales bacterium | reverse complement strand
CTGGGCGCGGTGGTGCTGGCGGGGGGCGGGACGCCGGTCTGGGCGCGGGCGGTGGTGATGCTGGTTGTTGGCGGGTGGGTTTTTTTGCGGCCGCCCACGGAAACCCCGTCGCGGCAATTTGAACTCGCGCTGGCGGCCTTTGCGTTGGTGGCGCTGGCGTCGTCGTTCCTGCCCGCGGCGTGGCTGGGCGCGGCGGCTTGGCGCGACGATTTGGCGCGGCTCGGCGTGGTGCTGCCGGTGACCAATGCGACATCGCCCTGGCTGGCGGCCGACGCCTGTTTCCAATTGGCGGCGGGTTTGGCCTGGTTTTATGTGTGCTGGAATTTGCGCTTGGACCACGACGCGCGCAAACTCGCGTTATGGGGGCTGGCCATTCTGGTGACCGCGCTCGCGGCGGGAGCGGCGTGCGGCAATTTGCTGCATCTCAAATATCCCCTGGCAGCGGAAACGATGAATTTTAGTTATTTCCCCAACCGCAACCAATCGGCCCTGTACTATTGCCTCGGCGGACTCATTGCTTTTGGCCTGATGGTGGATGGACTGCACCGGCGGCGCGGGCGGTTTTTTATGGCGGCCGCCCTCATGATGGTGTGCACGCTGGCGCTGGTGATGGGGCGTTCGCGCATGGCGCTGGCGCTCTACGTGCTCGGCATGCTGGCCATCGTGGTGACGAGGCTGGGGCGCAGCTCCGGGCGGTTTCTGTTGCGGGTCGTATTGCCGCTGGGATTGCTGGGCCTGGCGATGCTGCTGGCGTTTTCCGATCACGACACCCTGAGCCGCATTCCCCTGCTGGGAAGCGAACGCAGCGTGCCGGATTTTCGGCTGGCGCTCTGGCACGACACCTTCAACCTGGCCAAGGCGCAACCGGCGGGGGTGGGGCTCGACCAATTTGCCCAGGTCTTTCCCCAATTCCGCAATTATTCCATAACCTTTCAAAGCGTGCGCCATCCGGACAGCGACTGGTTTTGGCTGCTGGGCGAAATGGGCTGGACCGGGGTGGTGGCGGCGCTGGCGGTGCTCGGCACGCTGGTGGCGGTGTTTTGCGGCAAACGCTGGATGGCCTGCGGCCCCTACCGCCATCTGGCGGCAATCTGCGCCGGGTTGTTTTTATTGCATAGTTTCGTGGATGTTCCCGGGCACCGGTGGGGCACGTGGCTGCTGGAAGCGTTTCTCATTGGCGTGGCCGTGCCCGACGACGAAAGTTTTCACCCGGCGATGACGTGGCTGTCGCGGTGGTTTTGGCGCGGCCTCGGCATCGTGTTGCTCGCGGTGGGCGCGGCATGGGCGCTGGCCTCGGCCGGCGGTCCGGCGCTCAATGCGACTGTGGCTGTGGCCCGCGCCGACCAGGCGGCCAGCGACGCCGTGACAAAAAAGGACGCCGCCACGGCGATTGCGGCCAGCACCCGCTCCGCCGCGATTGAGCCAATGCAATGGACCCCGTATTTTCAGCGGGCGCGGACCGAACTGATGCTGCAAAACAATGCGGACGCGGCGCTGAAGGATTTTCGCATCGCCCGGCAAGTCGAGCCGATTTGGGCGCGCGTTCCCTACGCGGAGGGATTTTTGTGGGAGCCGACCGACCATGTGCAGGCGTTTGCCGCCTGGCGCGAGGCCCTGCACCGCGCGGATGACACGCCGGAGGGAATGTGGCGCGACATTTACGAACACATGAAGCTATGGCCGGACGGGGAGAAATTCGGCAGCATCCTTTCCAAGACCCAGCCGTTGTTTCGCTGGGAATTTCTGACCAAACAAGTTTCCGCGCAACGGCTGCCGATGGAAATGGCTGAGGAATTGCGCCTCGACCCGGATTTGACCGATTATTCCCCGATGCAGCGCGTCGAGATTCTCAAGCGCTGGGCGGACGTGGATGGCGCTGCCGCCCAAGCCTATCTGCAAAGCCATCCCAAGGTGGTGACGACCGCCTGGATGATCGAAGCTTCGGCCTTTGCCACCATGGGTCATCCGGAAAAGGCCCTGGAGCTGGCGCACCAGCATCTGCCGCCGCTCCCGGTGCCGGAATTCAATTATTACGGCGCGCAAGACTTGCGCAGCTTGAGCGAGGAATTCGCCGCGCACCCGGACAACGTCAAGACCGGCTCGACGCTCGCGCGGCGGCAAATGCAAGATAAGGATTTTGCGGGCGCCGCCGCGACTTTGCGCAAAATGGCGGACCAGCCCAACCCGCCGTTGTTTGTGTTTTGGGGCCTGTCCGACGCCTTGGAAAAATCGGGCCAACTCAAGGAGGCCTGGGCCGCGCTGGAGCCCTGCCTCGAGCAAGAGAAAACCGCCGCCGGGGCGGCGAAGTGAAGGCGGAGGCGAATTATTTCGCCGAAGCCGGGGGCAGCTCGACGATGGCCTGTTGGAGAAATTTTTGCACGAGTTCCGTGGCCGCGGCTAGTGAGGGCGTGTGTTCGACGGCGATTTCCAGCAATTGCTTGCCTTCCTTGCGGTCGGCGTGCCAGGCGTCGAGCAGGCGGTCGGCGCGATAGCGGCCGGTTTTTTCGAAGTAGTGGTAGCCCGCGGGGTCCCACTGGCAATAGAAGACGTAAAGACGGGTCGGGCCGTGGTCGAATTCGTAAGTGTTGAAGACGAGGGTCAGGTCGTCGCGCTTCCACACCAGATTGTCGCCTTGTTGCGCCATGACCCAGCCGACGGCGGGGAGGCAGCTTTCGGGTGAGTGGACGCCGCCGAGCTGCGCTGCGCGGGCCTGTTGCCATTGCAGGTTGAAGAGCATCCAGTCGTGGCCGGAATCGTCAGTCCACGAGGCTTCGATGCCGTTGCTGTAATAAAGCGCCTGCTTCAATTCCAGGTTGGGGGTGGTGACTTTGGCGTGCGGAGCCGCGGCGGCGAGATCGAGTTTCCAGCCGGATTTGATGGAAATATCCGGCGCGCGCGCGGCATACCAGGCCATGCTCGCGGGCCACGCGCCAATCAGCAGAGCGATGACGGCCAGCACGCCATTTTTGGGCAGCCAACCGGCTTCCTGCGCAAGAATCCAGCCCGCATCATTCGCGACGGCAGGTTGACGGCGCGGCCGCACGAGCCACGCTCCCGCCACGACGGCGACAAAGCTCAGGCCGAACACCAGGTATCCGGCGGTGTCGTGCCAGCGTTCCATCATTGCCGGACCGTTGGCGGCGTCGAGCCACGCCAGCGCAAGGGTGCGCAGCAGGTTGAAGGCGACCGCAATCAGGCCGGCCCAGCCCAGCACCGCCGCGCGGCCAAGGAAACGAAAGCGCCACCATTCGCCAACGAGCCAGCCGGCCATGATGGTGGACTGGATGGAGCGCACGCCACTGCAGGCTTCCTCGACGGCGACCAGGCTGTCCGGCAAGCGGATGATATGGCCTTCCCGAATGGCGTCGTAGCCAAGAAGATTGAGCACTTCGGTCACTACCGTGGCCACAAAGGTCATCAGGTGGTCCACGACGGTGATTTGCACATAACTCGGCCAAGGCACTGCGAACAAGAACAAGAGCAGGGCGGGCGCGAAATGCCTCACCCACGGCCAGCCGCCCCAGCGGCCCAATAGCAGCAACGTCGCGGCCAGCGCAAGGAGCGCTTCCCCCCAGGCCAGCAGCCGCCAATCGGCGTTGGCGGTGAAAATGACCGCGATGGGGTATTGCGCAATCGCGGCCACAGCCACCCATCCAAGCACGATTCCGTTGCCGCTGCGCGGTTGGGGCGCGGGGCAGTCCAGGGTGCGCAGCCAGAGCAGATACCCGGTCAGGAACGGCACAAAAAGCCCGTAGCCGTATTGCTCGCTCAAGGACCACTCGAACCACAGTTCGCCGGCTAGCCAGACCCAGAACAAGGCCGCCAGGGCGAGGTTGATTTTCGCCTGGGCGTCCAGCACCACGGGCCGGGCCGGGGCGGGCGGCGGTTCGGAGCTGGCGGCGGCGGTGTCGGTCATGGGAAAAATCAAGGGGAGAAGATGCCGAGCCCCAGCCAGCTTTGCCAGGCCATCCAGAGCGCGGCAGCGGCGAGGCCGGCAAATCCCGCGCGCCAGAGCCAGCGTTGCCAATTCAGGGTGACTTCGTGGCGGCCAAAACGCGAGCGGGTAAACGCCCCCTGGCGTGGCATGGGCGAATACGTCGCACGCGGCACCCGGGCTGAACGCGGCAAACTTCCGCGCCGGCGAAACCAGCGATTCAGGTTATGTTTCCAAGTGCGTCTCATGGCGCCGATGATAGAATAAACCCACCGTAAAAACGATTCCTTTGGCGTTGCGTTTTCGCCCGCCCGGCCAGACAATCGCCGTTCGGTGAAAATGACAACCCAAACCCTTCGCGCCCTCAAGGGCCAGCGGCCCATTGTGTGCGTCACCGCTTATGACACGCCGACGGCGCGCTGCGCGGACGAAGCCGGGGTGGACCTGATTTTGGTCGGCGATTCCGTCGGCAACAATGTGCTCGGTTTCGAGACCACGGTGCCGGTGACGCTCGACATGATTGTGCACCATGCCGCCGCGGTGGCGCGGGCCAAGCCGCAGGTGCTGCTGGTGGCGGATTTGCCGTTTGGCGACGCGCATCTCAAGCCCGGCGATGTCGTCAAGGCGTGCCGTCGGCTGGTTCAGGAAGGCGGCGTCGAGGCGGTAAAGATCGAGGGCGGGGTGGCGGTGGCGCCGATCATTGAGCGCCTCGTGGTGGCCGGCATTCCGGTCATGGGCCATATCGGCTTGCAGCCGCAGCAAGTCAACGTACTGGGCGGCTACCGGCGCTTTGGCCAGCGTGTGCCCGAGGCCGATGCATTGCGCGCCGATGTCGAAGCGCTCGAACAGGCGGGAGTTTTTGCCATTGTGGCGGAGATGCTGGACGCGCGGCTGGCGGCGGAGCTGACGAAGCGTGCCCAGGCGCCGATTATCGGCATCGGCAGTGGGCCGGATTGCGACGGACAGATTCTCGTCGCGCACGACCTTTTGGGCATCAACGAAAAGGCGCCTTCCTTTGCCAAGGCGTATGCGAATTTGCGCGCGACGATGCGGGCGGCCTTTGCGGCGTATGGCGAGGAAGTGCGCGCAAAAGTTTATCCGCCCCTGCCGGCGGCCAAACCGGCGAACCGCGCTGCGGAGTAGGCCGTCTTATTTCCGGGTCAGTTGCAGGACCATCGCCTGGTCGTCGATCGCGCCGGCGGTGTCGCCCAAAATTTTGCGCACGTTGCCGCGGTTGACATAGACACGGACATTTTTCGGGTCTTTGGCGAGGGCGGTATTATAATCGGCGAGGGCGCCGGGGTAGTCGTGCAGGAGTTGCTTCGTGTAACCCAAATTATCATAGGCATCCGCGGTGGTGATCCCGAGTTTGATGACTTGCTCAAAGTCGTTGAGCGCCGCCTCCAGGTCGCCATTCGTGCTCTCGACCAAGGCGCGGCCGGAATAGCTGCTGGCATGTTTGGGGTCCAGTTCAATGGCTTGGTCATAATCGGCCTTGGCGCCGGCGAGGTTGCCGAGCCCGCGGAAGGAATCACCGCGACCGGAATACGCCTCGGCGGTCGGCTTGAATTTTATCGAGAGGGTAAAGTCGACCAGGGCTTTGGCCTTTTTGCCTTGGTCCCGTTCGATGAACGCCAGGAGATAGTAGCCTTTGGCGAATTGGGGGTCCAGATTGATGCTGGTGGTTATGTCGTCAAAGGCGCCGTCCAGATTGCCTTGGAGGTATTTGACCATGCCGCGGTTGTAGTGAAAGCCCGGATTAGTGGGGTCGAGTTTGATGGCCTGGGTGTAATCGGCGATGGCGGCCGAAAGGTCGCCTTGGGCACGCTTGATGTTGCCGTGCGTGTTGTAGCTGTCTGCCTCCGCGGGGTTCATGGCGATGGATTTATCGCAATCGGCGAGGGCGGTGGAAAGGTCGCCTTGGCGCAGCTCGGCACCCGCGCGATTGCAATACGGCGCGGGATCCGTGGGCTGCAGGGCGATGGCTTCGTTGAAGTCCGCGATCGCGGCATTGAGGTCCCCTTTTTCTTCCTTGGTCGTGCCACGTTGGTTAAAGGCGGAATTGGAGCGGGGGTCCAGCTCGAGGGCGCGGTTCAAATCGGCCAGGGCGCCGTCATAATCCGTTTTGGCGGTCTTGGCGTTGCCGCGGTCGACAAAGGCCGCGACATTGGCCGGATCGAGCTCGATGACATGGTCGAATTCCGCGATGGCGCCGTCATAATCCCGTTCGTCCAGCTTGAGGAGCCCGCGATTAAGATACAGGTCAGCCTTTTTGGGTTCGAGCGCGATGGCATGGTTGTAATCGGTCAGGGCGCCGGCAAAATCTTTTTGCGCGCGTTTGACATTGCCGCGATAGACATAGGAAAGCAGATTATTGGGGTTTAATTTGACGGCTTGGTTGTCATCTGCCAGCGCGGCGGCGAAGTTGCCGCTTTTAAATTGGATGAAGCCTCGGCTGAGGTAGAGATTGACGTTATCGGGATCGAGTTTGATGGCCGCGTCGCCATCGGCGAGGGCCGCGTGGAGGTCGCCTTGATTCAAGCGCACGATGCTGCGATTATGATAGGCGGCGGCCTGTGTTTTCTTGCCGAAGGAGATGGCCTTGCCGTAATCGGCGAAGGCGCCGTCGAGGTCGCCCAGATCCTGCCGGACGCTGCCGCGGTTGAAATACACATCGCCGGCCTTGGGGTCCAATTCAAGGGCCCGGTCAAAGTCCGCCAGTGCGCCAGGTTTGTTGCCCATCCGCCAGCGGAGAAAGCCGCGACCGGCGTAGGCGCTGGCAGATTGGGGGCGCAATTGCACCACGGCGTCATAGTCTGCGAGGGCGCCGGTCAGGTTGCCGGTCTGCTCTCGCTCCACGGCGCGGTTGTGATACGCGATGGCATAAGTGGGCTGGAGTTTGATGGCTTGGTCAAAGTCGGCGATGGCGCCCGTCGAGTCGCCCTGGGAAATTTTCAAGGTGCCGCGGTTGTAGAAGGCGGCGGAGTAGTTGGGGTCCTGCTGGATGGCCTGGCTGTAGTAGGAGATGGCGCCTTGGGAGTCGCCCTTATCGGCCATGGCGGAGCCGCGGTGGTTGAGGGTCTTGGCGTCAGTCGGATCAAGCGCCAGGGCGCGGTCAAAATCGGCGATGGCCGCGTCGAGTTCCTTCAAGGACCGGTGGGCTTCGCCGCGGTTGGCAAATGGCGCGGCATTGGCTGGGTCCAGCGCGATGGCCTGGGTAAAATCGGCAATGGCGCCGGAGAAATCTTTTTTCGCCTGACGGGCAAGACCACGCTGGAGGTAGCCATCGGCTTCCTTGGGAAGCAGGGCAATGACTTCGTCAAATTGGGCGATGGCGTCGTCGTAATATCCCGCTTCCATCAAGCCTAGGCCGGTTTTTCGGTGGGATTTGGCTTGCTCCTCGGGACTTTGATTCTGGACGACCGGGGTGGAAGAGATTGATGCGGCCTTCGCCGGCGGGGATGAAATTTGCGTCGTTGAAACGTCAGCGGCCGATTCGCCGGTCTCGATCACGGAAACCGGCCCTTGCGGTGTGGCCGGAACCAGATCAGGGGTGGTGGATGCCGGCGTCTCGGCAACGGCAAAGCCAACCGGCAAAAGCGCCAGCACACAAGCCAGGCTGCAAATGAAAACACGCCCTCGCATCAGCAAAATTAACCAATCAAGCTATCAGGAACGGCAAGTTTTTGCATAGCTAATTTCACGTTAGCTTTCGGGACAGACTGGCAGAATGTGGTCGGTCCTGCGGCATCCATTCGCGTTTTGGATGCCTTGACCTGGGCTGACTTGAATCTGGAGCGACGGAGGTTTACCCCGCCGAATTAGCCCCGCCGCAAACACCACCCGCGCTTGCGCGCAAAGGCAAGCAGGCCGGAGGAAATGCCGATCAACCAGGCCATCATGGCCGGTTCGGGAATGGCGGATGGGGTGTAATAAACGTCGAAAATATAACTCGAGGCGGTGGTTTGGGTCGCGGGGT
>DASZWY010000037.1:0-2746 GCA_035546135.1 Opitutales bacterium | reverse complement strand
CAACGGCCCGCTCAACGCGGAAATCTGCGACCTGCTGCGGCAAAAGGGCTGCAATCCGCTCGGCATGAAGGGCAACGACGTTTTCCTCTGCCAGAAACATTTCGCGCAAAACGAAAAAGGCGAACCCGTGGACCTCGGCTTCGTCGGCGAAGTGAACCACGTCAAAACCAAGCTCATCAAAAAAGCGCTGGCCGAAGGCTTCACGCCCGTGCTCTCGCCCGTGGCGGCGGACGAGCACGACCATACCTACAACACCAACGCCGACGTTGCGGCCGGCGCGGTGGCTAGCGCGTTGCGGGCGCGGCGCCTCGTTTATTTGTGCGATGTGCCGGGTTTGTTATCGGACCCGAAAAATCCCGAAAGCTTGATTTCCACGCTGCGCGCGAGCGAAGTGGCGGACCTCAAGGCTCGGCAGGTCATCACCAGCGGCATGCTGCCGAAGGTGGACAGCGCCGTGAAGGCGCTCGACGAAGGCGTCCACCGCGTGCACTTTGTGCACGGCCGCCAGCCGCACAGCACGCTGCTCGAGATTTTCACCGATAAAGGCATCGGCACGGAAATCATCAACGGCTGAGTCCCGTTGGCCGCCGCATTTTCGCGGCTGCTCCTTTGCTTTTGCTTTTTCCCTTCCTCTTTCCCCTTTCCACCCATGGCCGGCGACTCCACCGACTTTGAAGCGTATTTGCTCGGCAATTACGCCAAGCCCGCGCTCACCCTCGTGCGCGGGGCGGGGCTGCGCGTGTGGGACGCGCAGGGGCGGGAGTATCTCGACTTCGCCGCGGGCATCGCGGTGACGGGCCTCGGCCATTGCCACCCGACCTGGGTCAAGCGCGTGCAGGAGCAGGCGGCGACGCTCGCGCATTGCAGCAATTATTACCGGAACCTCCCGCAAGGGCGGCTGGCGCAGGCGCTGGTCGGGCGCATCGGCCCCGGAAAAATCTTTTTCTGCAATTCCGGCGCGGAGGCCAACGAAACCATCCTTAAACTCGCGCGTTTGCACGGCCGGGCGCTGGAAAACGGCGTCGACGGCAAACGCTACAAGGTGCTCTGCGCGAAAAACGCCTTTCACGGCCGCACTTTCGGCGGCATGGCGGCGACCCCGCAGGAAAAAATCCAGAACGGCTTCCGGCCCATGCTCGAGGGCTTTGCCTTTGGCGAAATCAATAACCTCGCGAGTTTTGAAAAACTCGTGGACGGGCAAACCGCGGCGATTTTTGTCGAGACCATCCAGGGCGAAAGCGGCATTCACACCTGCACGCCGGAATTTCTCCGCGGCCTGCGCGCCCTGTGCGACCGGCACAATTTGTTGCTGATGATTGACGAGGTTCAGTGCGGCATCGGGCGCACCGGAAAGTTCCTCGCGTGCGCCCATGCGGGCATCGCGCCGGACGCCGTGGGCCTGGCCAAGGGCCTGGGCGGCGGTTTTCCCATCGGCGCAGTGTGGATTGCGGAAAAATACGCGCCGCTCTTCACCCCCGGCTCGCACGGCAACACTTTCGGGGGCAATCCCCTCGCCTGCGCCGCGGCGCTCGCGGTGCTGGAGGTGATGGACGGCGAAAACCTAATCGACCACGTCAACACGCTCGCGCCGGTCTTCCATCAAAAACTCCGGGCCCTGGCGGCGGAAGTCCCACATTTGCTCACCGAAGTCCGGGGCCAGGGCTTCATGATTGGCCTGCAACTGGCGGTTGACCAAGGGCCGCTCGTGGCCGCCTTGCGCGAGGCCGGGCTCCTGGTGGTCGCTTCCGGCAGCAACACCGTCCGGCTGCTACCAGCCCTCACCGCTACCGCCGCCGACCTCGACGCCGCGCTCGCCATCCTGCGGCGGGTGCTGGTAAACTGGAAACCCACCGCCTAATCCGCCCCCCGCCATGAAACATTTCCTCCAGGAAACCGATATTCCGCAGGACGAGCTCGATGCGCTCTTCAGCCGCGCGGCGCGGCTCAAGCAGCAGCGCGGACGCACCGGCACGGACGCCCTGCGCGGCCAGTCGTGGGGCCTGATGTTTTTCAAGAAAAGCACTCGGACGCGCGTGTCGTTTCATGTCGGCGTCGCGGAACTGGGCGCCACGCCCATCACGCTCAATGCGGAAGACCTACAGATCTCCCGCGGCGAAACCGTGCCCGACACGGCGCGGGTGCTCTCGCGCTATCTGCATGGGCTGGTCATCCGGTGCTACGAGCACAAGTTGCTCGAGGACTTTGCCGCGACGGGGAAAATCCCCGTCGTCAACGCGCTGTCGGATTTCCTCCATCCCTGCCAGATTTACGCGGACATCTTCACCCTGGCCGAGCGGTGGAGCGAAGGCGGCGACCTGCTCGGGTCGCTGGCGGGCAAGCGCGTGGTGTTCTACGGCGACACGGCGTGCAACGTGGCCAACTCGTGGCTGCTCGGAGCCAACCACTTCGGCATGGAAATCGTGCTGTGCGGTCCCGCGGGTTTTGAGCCGGGCGTTGAAATCCTCGCCATGCTGAAAAAGACCGGCGGCAAATACACCTTTACCAGCAACCCGCAGGAAGCGGCCAAAGGCGCCGATGTGTTATACACCGATGTCTGGGTCTCAATGGGCAAGGAAGCCGAGGAGACCGGCCGGTTGCAGAAACTGAAGCCGTTTGCCGTGACCCGCGAACTGCTCGACCTCGCCAAGCCCGGCGCCTACTTCATGCACTGCCTGCCGGCGCACCCGGGGCTGGAAGTCACGCAGGAAGTCCTCGACGACCCGCGGAGCATCATCTTCGACCAGGC
>DASZWY010000036.1:0-3231 GCA_035546135.1 Opitutales bacterium | reverse complement strand
GCGACGAACGGCGCGGTGGAAGTCGGCGGCGAGAACGTGAGCCGGCTCACCGGCCGGGCGCTGGCGGACTGGCGCGCGCGGCACATCGGCTTCGTGTTTCAATTTTATAATTTGCTGCCGGTGCTGACGGCGGAGCGCAATGTCGAGCTGCCGCTGCTGCTGACGCACCTGAGCAAGGCGCAGCGGCGCAAGCACGTGGAAACCGCGCTGCGGGCGGTGGGGCTGACGCACCGCAACCGGCACTACCCGCGCCAGCTTTCCGGCGGCGAACAGCAGCGCGTGGGCATCGCGCGCGCGATCGTCACCGACCCGACGCTGCTGCTGTGCGACGAGCCGACGGGCGACCTCGACCGCAAGGCGGGCGACGAGATTTTGAACTTGCTGCAGACGCTCAACCGCGAGCACGGCAAGACGATCATCATGGTGACGCACGATCCGCACGCGTCGGCGCGGGCGTCGCGCACGGTGTATTTGAACAAAGGGCAACTGAGCGCGGAGAAGCCCGAATGAAATTCTGGTTTCTCATCGGCGGCAACCTCAAGCGCCGCAAGCTGCGCACGGCGCTGACGATTTTGTCCGTGCTGGTGGCGTTTTTGCTCTACGGGTTTTTGTGCACCATCACCTACGCGCTGACGGGCGGGGTGAGCCTGGCGCACGCGGACCGGCTGGTGTCGCACCACAAGGTGTCGTTCATCCTGGAGCTGCCGGTGAGCTACGAGACGCGCATCCAGAGCATCCCCGGCGTGGCGGCGGTCACGCACCAGACGTGGTTTGGCGGGATTTACCAGGACCCGAAAAATTTCTTCGGCTCGTTTCCGGTGCCGGACGATTTTTTTGCGATGTACCCCGAATACACGCTGGCGCCGGACCAGATGAAAAAATGGCAGACGACGCGCAACGGCGCGGTGGTGGGCCGGGCGACGGCGGAGCGCTTCGGCTGGAAAATCGGCGACCACGTGCCGCTGACCTCGCCCATTTGGGGGCAGCCCGCGAAGCAGCCGGCGTGGGACTTTGAAATCGTGGGCATCTACGACGGGAAGTCGAAGGGCGCGGACACCACGAGCTTCTTTTTCCGCTACGACTTTTTTGACGAAGGCCGCCAGCGCGGCAAGGGCGAGATTGGCTGGTACACCATCCGCGTAAGCGATCCGAACCAGGCCGCGGCAGTGGCGCGTGCAGTGGACAATGAGTTCGCCAATTCGCCGTTCGAGACCAAGACGGAGCCGGAGGCGGCGCTCGCGGCCGGGTTCGCGCAGCAGGTCGGCGACATCGGGCGCATCCTGGTGTCAATTCTCGGCGCGGTGTTTTTCACCATCCTGCTGGTGGCGGGCAACACGATGGCGCAAGCGGTGCGCGAGCGCACGACGGAGCTGGGCGTGCTGAAGGCGATGGGCTTTGGCAACGAGCTGGTGCTGGGGCTGGTGCTCGCGGAGTCGTGCCTGATGGCGGCCATCGGCGGGCTGACGGGGCTGGGCATCGCGTGGCTCATCACCCTGCACGGCAGTCCGGTGCCGTCGCTGCTGCCGATATTTTATTTCCCCGAGCGCAACCTCGCCGTCGGCGTGGCGCTGGTGTTCGCGCTCGGCTTCGGGGCCGGCATTTTCCCCGCCGTGCAGGCGATGCGGCTGCGCGTGGCCGAGGCGCTGGGCCGGCATGTCTAACGACCCACCCTTTATCCAACCATGCTCAACTGGCTTTCCCAAGTGGCCTCCGTCACGCTGTTCAACCTGCGCACGCTCCCCGAGCGCAAGGGGGCGGCGCTGGCGACGGTCATCGGCATCGCGGGCGTGGTGGCGGTGTTTGTGGGCGTGTTTTCCATTGCGGAAGGTTTCCGCCAGGCGATGACGGCGTCGGGCTCGGACGACATTGCGGTGGTGATGCGCGACGGCTCGGACAGCGAGATGACGAGCAACCTGGCGCACGCGGAGTGCCGCATCGTGGCCGACGCGCCGGGGATCGCGCGCCATGGCGCGGGGCCGCTGGCGGCGGCGGAGATGTTCATGATCATCGACGTGCCGAAGCGCATGACCGGCACGGACGCGAATGTGCCGCTGCGCGGGATTAGCCCCTCCTCATTTGACGTGCGCGGCAACGTGAAGATGGTCGAGGGCCGTCCACTCACACCCGGGCGCAACGAATTGAACGTCGGCGTGGGCGCGGCGCGGGAATTTGCGGGGCTGGACCTCGGCAAGACGCTGCACTTCGGACAGACGGACTGGACGATTGTCGGCATTTTCACGGCGGGCGGCGGCGCGGCAGAATCGGAGATCTGGGCCGACGCGGCGGTGTTGCAGCCCGCGTATCATCGCGCGGACGACTTTCAGTCCGTCAGCGTACGGCTGGCCTCGCCGGGGGCGTTCGGCCAATTTGCGGCAGCGTTGAAGGCCGACCCGCGATTGGATGTGAAAGTGTCGCGGCAAACCGATTTTTACGCCGACCAGTCGACGCAGGTGACGACGTTCATCAAGACCATCGGCGTGCTGATTGCGGGGTTGATGGCGCTCGGCGCGTTGTTCGGCGCGCTGAACACGATGTATAGCGCGGTGGCCGCGCGCACCCGCGAGATTGCGACACTGCGGGCGCTGGGCTTCGGCGCGGGACCGGTGATCGTGTCGGTGATGTGCGAGTCGCTGGTGCTGGCGCTGGCGGGCGGGGTGCTGGGCGCGGGCGCGGCGTATTGGATTTTCAACGGCTTCACGGCAGCGACGATCAACTGGCAGACGTTCAGCCAGGTGGCGTTTGCGTTCACCGTCACGCCCACCATCATCGCGGACGCGGTGGCGCTCTCGGCCGTCATCGGCGTGGCGGGCGGATTGCTGCCGGCGATTCGCGCGGCGCGCCTGCCCATCGCGGCGGCGCTGCGCGAGGTGTAGAGTCGTTTACTTCGCCGCGGCGGGTTTATCGGGCGTTGCAGGCTTGCTGTCCGGCGCGGCGTTGACGGCGACGCATTCGGCGGGGGCGACGGGGATGGCCTTGCCGCGGGAATTGAGATACGAGGCCAGGGGGACGCCTTTCAGGGCCTCGATGCCGCTGACGACGCGCTCGGCGTTGACGACGGCGCCATTCCAGCCGGTGTGCAGGCCTTCGGGGCGGCCACCGGTTTTGGCGGCGACATCCGGGTCGGGCATGTAGAGGTAGTCCACCTTGGCTTTGCCGATTTCGTCGTATTTGCGCTGGATGAGCTCGTGGAGGTCAATGTAGGGGGCGTTGATTTCCTTCGCGGCTTGCGCG
>DASZWY010000035.1:0-6299 GCA_035546135.1 Opitutales bacterium | reverse complement strand
AAACAAGTCCGCATTGCGCGGGCGCAGGCAGCCTTCAGGAAAGCCCTCGGGCACCGTGCGGCGGGGCGCGTAGTCCACGGGCAACTGGATTTTATCCAGCGGCATCAGGTCAAAGAAACGCTCCGGCGCGGTGGGCGGGCTATGGGGTTTGACGAAGCCGCAGCCGATAAAGAACGGCTGGTCCCGATATTCGCGCAGGTATTCGATGGCGCGGTCGGCGGTGTTGTAATCGCCATGGCCCTGGCCGTCGCCTTCCAGCTTGATAATCTGGTCGGAATAGCCGGCTTTCGACGAGCGGTTCGCGCTGCCGGCCTGCCGGTTGAAGCGGATGATCTCTGCCTCGCTCAACGGCGCCGCGGCGCTGCCGCTGGCCGCGGCCGGGGCGGTCTGGCCGAAGGCGCCCGCGCGTGGATTGAGGATGGGAATGTCATAAACCTCGCTCGGGTCGGCTGCGCCTGCTTGCCCGCCGACAGTCCAGGCTGGACCATCATCAAAATGGAAAATTTTTCCCGTCCGCGCCGTGATGTACCCATGTTGCATGAAGTATTTCGGCAGGCTCACCCAGTCCGGGTGCTCGCGCCAGAATTGGGCCGTGGCGCCATTGTCCATGATGCTGGTGTTGATAACCTGCCGGCCCGTGAGCATCGAGGTGCGCGAGGGGTTGCACAAAGGGTATTGGCAATAGCCGCGCTCGAACATCACGCCGGCC
Organism: Opitutales bacterium; assembly: GCA_035546135.1. Taxonomy (GTDB): domain Bacteria; phylum Verrucomicrobiota; class Verrucomicrobiia; order Opitutales; family JABDGR01; genus JABDGR01. The sequence continues at coordinate 5,590 of DASZWY010000035.1, read as the reverse complement.
TTCGCCAGCGCGTTGACGTTCGGCGTCGGGATGATGGGATTGCCGTAGCAGGACAATTCCGGCCGCATGTCGTCCGACATCAGGAACAGCACGTTGTACTTCGTGGTGTCGGCTGTTTTGGAGTCGGTCTTGATGGCGGGGGCGTCGGCGGCGGACAAGCGAGCCCAGCGCGGCAGCGTGGCGGCGAGGCCCAGGGCGGCCGCGCCTTTCAGAATATTCCGGCGGTGAGTTTGTTTGGGGCGGGCAGGCATGGGGTGGAGGAGTGAGAGTTAATGTCGAAGGACTTCGCTTAGGTGGTGGCTTTGGCGGGAGCAGCCGGTGCGGCCGGGAGGGTGGGCGCGCCCGGCAGGAATTCCGCGGAAAATGCCGGAGTTGTGGTATGCACGGCCTTGCCATCTTTGTATTGTTGAAGCAAGCCGGACATTTTTGACGTCACCTCGGCGTAGCGGGCGTCGTGGGCGAGATTTTTCAACTGGTGCGGGTCGTTTTCCATGTCCAGCAGCATGGGGCCGCCCAGGTCGTATTCCGCATAGCGCCAGCGCTCGACGCGCACGCCGATGCCGGTGAGGGTGGGGTTGGGCGGTGGATTCGAAGAGGTGCCATTTTCACTCCAGACAGTGAAGGCCGGGTATTTCCATTCGGCTTTAGGGTCGTCCAGCAATTTCGTCATGCTGCGGCCTTCCTGGCCTTCGGGCATGGGCAGGCCGCAAAGCTCGACCAGTGTGGGATAAAAATTCATGGTCTCCACTGGTCGCTTGCAGACCTGGCCGTTGCCTTTGGCCTGCGGGGCGTGAACGATGAGCGGCACGCGCGCGCCTTCCTCCCACAACGAGCCGGCCTTGGACCACTTGCCTTTTTCGCCCAGTTGGTAGCCGTGGTCGGCGCTGAAGCACACGATGGTGTTGTGGCGCAGGCCCAGTTCGTCCAGGGTCGCGATGACGCGGCCGATGTTCCAATCTGTCCACGAGATGGAGGCGTAGTACGCCTGGATCATCTGTTTGGCCTCTTCCGGGGAGGCGTCGCGGCCGATGAACAAGTCCGCGTTGCGCGGACGCAGACAGCCTTCGGGAAAACCTTCGGGCACTTTGCGGCTCGGCGCGAAGTCCACCGGCAACTGGATTTTGTTGAGGTCAATCTGGTCGAACCATTTTTGCGGCGCGGTCGGCGGGCTGTGCGGCTTCACGGTGCCAAAGCCCATGAAAAAGGGCTTGTCACCGTATTTGCCCTTGTAGTCGCGCAGGTATTGGATGGCGCGGTCGGCGGCGTGGTAGTCGCCATGGTTTTCACCGTTGCCCTGAAGTACTTGGATGCTGTCCGAGCCATTGCGGCGAATGGCGCCATTGCCGCCCCGGCCGGGGGCCACTTGACCGAACACGCCATTGCGGTTGGCCGGCGGCAAGGGGATGTCTTCGACCGCAGTGTCATCCATGCCCGCCAGAAAGCGCGCCTGGCCACCCTCGGTCCACGCCTCAGTGTCATCAATGCCGCCATGGAAAATTTTTCCGGAATGCATGGTGATGTAGCCATGCTGCATGAAATATTTTGGCAGGCTGACCAATTCGGGATGCGTGTCGCCAAACCAGGTGCGGTTGCCATAGACCCCGGTGTGGATGACGTGGCGGCCCGTCAGCGTCGCCGAGCGCGAGGGGCAGCACAGCGGGAACGGGCAATAGCCGCGCTCGAACATCACGCCAGCCTTGGCCAGTGCGGCCAGGTTGGGGGAGTGCACCAGCGCGTTGCCGTAGAAATCCAACTCCGGCCGCATGTCGTCCGACATGATGAAGAGGACGTTGTATTTCGGGTCGGCGGTTTTGGAGTCGGTCTTGACCGCGGGAGCGTCGGCGGCGGCCAGGCGGGTCCAGCGCGGCAATGTGGCGGCGAGGCCCAGGGCGGCCGCGCCTTTTAAAATTTCTCGACGATGAGTTTGTTTGGGGCGGGCAGGCATAAAAATCTCCGTTGGGGGTTGTGACAATTATGCGGCGGTTGCCGAATAACGGTCAACGGATAATTCAGGGGCTGCATTTTAAGCTTTTGGGGCGCGGGGCGCTGCCCTAAAGTGGCCGTTCCACTTTATCCACTATGCCAACCGCCACCTCCGATATCGGGCTCGTCGGCCTCGCCGTCATGGGCCAGAACCTTGCGCTTAACATCGCCGACCACGGCTTTCGCATCTCCGTGTTCAACCGCACGGCCTCGAAGACGACCCAGTTCGTCGCTGAGAACCCGAACACCCCGGGCGGCCTCGTGGGCTTTGAGAAACTGCTCGATTTCGTCGCTTCGCTCAAGAAGCCGCGCAAGGTCGTCATCCTGGTCAAAGCCGGCGCGGGCACCGAGGCCGTGATCGACGAGCTCGCCGCGCTTTTTGAGCCGGGCGACATCATCATCGACGGCGGCAACGCCAATTGGAATGACACCATTGCGCGCGAAAAGCGCCTCAAGGCCCGGGGCCTGCGCTTCATCGGCAGCGGCGTTTCCGGTGGTGAAGAAGGCGCGCGCTTCGGCCCTTCGCTCATGCCGGGCGGCGCGATGGATGCGTGGAAGGAACTTGAGCCGATTTGGAAAGCCGTCGCCGCGAAAGTGGACCCGAAGACCGGCAAGCCCATCGAAGGCGCGGCCCCCGGCAAGCCCGTCCAGGGCGGCGTGCCGTGCACGGCCTACATCGGCGCGGACGGCGCGGGCCACTACGTCAAGATGGTGCACAACGGCATCGAATACGGCGACATGCAGATGATTTGCGAGGCGTATGACCTCATGCAGCGTTTGCTCGGCCTTGCCCCCGACGCCATCGGCGACATTTTCGCGCAGTGGAACACCGGCGTGCTCGATTCCTTCCTCATCGAAATTTCCGCGTCTGTGCTCAAGCAAAAGGATCCGGTGACTGGCAAGCCGTTTGTGGACATCGTGCTCGACACCGCCGGCCAGAAGGGCACCGGCAAATGGACCTCGACCAGCGCGCTCGACATGGGCGTGCCCGCGCCGACGGTCGCCGAGGCCGTGTTTGCGCGCTGCATCAGCGCCATCAAGGACGAGCGCGTCGCCGCCTCAAAAATTCTCAAAGGCCCGTCAAAGAAATTCATCGGCAACCAGGCGGACTTGGTCAAGGCCGTGCATGACGCGCTGTATTGCTCGAAAATCTGCTCCTACGCGCAGGGCTTCCAGCTCATGCGTGAGGCGCAGAAGGAATACAAGTGGACGCTCCACTTCGGCGAAATCGCGCAAATCTGGCGCGGTGGCTGCATCATCCGCGCGGCGTTCCTGCAAAAAATCACCGAGGCCTACGCGCGCGATGCGCAACTGGCCAACCTGCTGCTCGATCCGTATTTCCGCAGCCAAATCGAGGCCGCGCAGGACAACTGGCGCCGCGTCGTCGCCCTCGGCGCGGAGTTCGGCATCCCCATGCCCTGCTTCGGCAGCGCCCTGGCCTATTTTGACGGCTACCGTGCCGAGCGCCTCCCGCAAAACCTGCTTCAGGGCCAGCGCGACTTTTTCGGCGCGCACACCTACGAGCGTGTGGACCAGCCTCGCGGCAAGTTCTTCCATATCGACTGGCCCGATCCCAAGCGCCCGCAACTGCCGGCGTAAGGCCGCCTCACTGCCGTTCCCCTCTAACCCTATTTCCCCATGGAATACCGACTCCTCGGCAAATCTGGCTTCAAAGTCCCGGCGTTGTGCTACGGCACGGCGACGTTCGGCGGCGGCAAGGGATTTACCGAATGGGGAGACACGGGCGTCAAGGAAGCCACGCGGCTGGTGGATATTTGCCTCGAAGCCGGTGTGAACATGTTCGATTCGGCGGACATTTATTCCTACGGCCTGGCGGAGGAGGTGCTCGGCGGCGCCATCAAGGGCCGGCGCGACAAGGTCATTATCTCCACCAAGGTGACGTTCCGCTTCGGCGACGGTCCGAACGACGTCGGCTCCTCGCGCGCGCATCTGCTCCCGGCCGTGGAGGGTTGTCTGCGCCGGCTGGGCACGGACTATATCGACCTCTTCCAATTGCACGGCTTCGACGCGATGACGCCGGTTGAGGAAGTGCTGGAGACGCTGGACGGGCTCGTGCGCGCGGGGAAAATCCGCTACATCGGCTGCTCGAATTTCTCCGGCTGGCACCTGATGAAGTCGCTCGCCGCTTCCGAGAAACAGGGACTCGCGCGCTACGTGGCGCACCAGGCGTATTACTCGTTGCTCGGCCGCGAATACGAATGGGAGCTGATGCCGCTGGCGCTCGACCAGGGCATCGGCACCGTCGTGTGGAGTCCGCTCGGTTTTGGCCGCCTCGGCGGCAAATTGCGCCGGGGGCAGCCGCTGCCCAAAGTCAGCCGTCTCCAGGACCCGTGGACGGTGCAAATCGCTCCGCCCGCGCCGGACGAAGAAGTTTTTCGCATTGTGGACATGCTCGATGAAATCGCCCAGGAAACGGGCCACGGCATCACCCAAATCGCCATCAACTGGGTGCTGCAACGGCCCACGGTGGCGACGGTCATCATCGGCGCGCGCGACGAAGCCCAATTGCGCCAGAATCTTGGCGCGGTGGATGTGAAGCTTACCGCCGCCCATTTGGCAAAGCTCGACGCCGTCAGCACCAAGACGCGCATCTACCCCTATTGGCACCAAGCCCAGTTCGCCGAACGCAATCCGTTCCCGACGAGCTAAGGAGCATCCTTTAGGCTTGCCCGCCAAGCGGTCGGGTGGTTACCTTAACCCTTCGACCTTCGGGGGCATAGCTCAGTTGGCTAGAGCGCATCCTTGACATGGATGAGGTCACAGGTTCGAGCCCTGTTGCTCCCACCAGTTTTCTAGAAATGGCCCGTTTGGCCGGATGATGTGTTCAACCCTTGCACTCCAGAAACATCTGCAGGGCGCCTTGGAGCAGGCCGTGGCCGAGAGGTTGCTTGCCGCGGTTGACGATTTCCGCCTGCTGGAGAAATTTCGCGTAGGCGGGCGGAGCGTCGCCGGGAAAGCCATGAAACCACAGGGCAAATAGTTCGCGGTTCGTTTGCGCGGCGGCCAGAGGTAGGAGCACATCGCCGATGAGCGTGTCGAGTCGGGCGCCGGTCCAGGCGTCGGCAAAAATTTCCCGGGCGATTTTTTCACGCAGCGCGGCAAGTTTATGTTTGCGGCGGAACGGGCCGGTGTCCTCCGCCGCCGTGGCGCCTTCGGGAAGGCCCGGGGCGAGGCGGAGGAGTGCCTGCGGCCAATCCGGATTGGCCGACACCGCCCGGGCATATTGTTCCAGCCGCCGCCGCGGATGGTTGGCCGGACGCAACCCGGCGAGTTTCCACCGGCCGTTTTCCTCCTCGAACAGCAGGCCGGGCAATGGTGGATGCCGAGCCCACATGGCCAACGGATATTTCAACGCCAGCGCCGCCATCGGCGCGCGGTTGCGCCGGTAGCCGAGCGCTTCCAGCGTCATTTGATGGCACGCTTCGGCAAATCCGGCTTTGGCGACGCGTTGCGCGGCAAACGCGCGTTTTTGCCGCCAGCGGTGCAGCGCGCGGTCGAGCAGCCGCGCGAGACGCTCGGCTGGCGGTCGTTTTAAGAATTCCTCGAGCGGCCCCAGCGGGTCGCGGCCCTCGGCGGCAAGCAGGGC
>DASZWY010000034.1:0-1843 GCA_035546135.1 Opitutales bacterium | reverse complement strand
TCGCCGCGCGCGGCATAGTCGGCGACCTGGTAGAGGCGCGCAATGAAGACGAGGTGCTGCCAGACGGTGAGGTAGTCGAAGAGCTTCGGCTCGTCGGGAAAAAACGCGAGCTGGGCCTTGGCGCCGCGCGGGTCGTGCAGGAGGTCGCAGCCGTTGATGGCGATGCTGCCGTGGGTGGGGGGGATGATCCCGGCGAGGCAGCGCAGGGTGGTGGTCTTGCCCGCGCCGTTGGGGCCGACAAGGCCGAGCACTTCGCCGGGCCGCACGGAAAAGGACAAGTCGCTGACGGCCGTGAATTCGCCATACAGCTTGGTGAGTCCGGCGGTTTCAATCATGCGGCGGGCATTGTAGGCCGGGCCGGGAGCGCGGCGCAAATGCAATCGGGCGGGAGTCCAAGCGAAACCCCGGGCCGCCTCAGTTTCTTTTCTTGTTCAGAATCTCCCGGGCTTTTTCCAATTGGTCGCGTTCGCCCTGGCTCAGGCTGGCAAAGCCGTCGCGGGCGATTTTGTCGAGGATGGCGTCCACGGAGGCGCTGGTGCCGGTGCCGGCTTCCGCGCGCGGGGTGGCGCGTTCGGGGTTGGGCAGCACCCGTAGTTTGGGCCGGCGGCGGAACGGGTTGAGCCTGGCCGCCCATTCGCCGAACTCGACCGAGCCGCCGAGTTTGAGGTAGCGGGTCAGGCCAAAAGCCGCGAGACAGGTGCCGCTCAGGATGGAAAGGCCATACCAGTCCCGCCCGCTGAGGTAACCCATCGCCGAAATGAAGCAGCACGCAAAGGCCACGTATTTCATCGGCACCCAGCCAAAGCATTCGAGGTTCGGGTAGAGGGTCGCGTAGGCCACGAACAACCCGATGGTCACTTCGTTCATGCCATAATACCGGCCCTGCACGCCCAGCAACTGCCAGGCGCCGAGAATGAGCACGATGGTCAGCAGCAGCGCGCCGTAGAGCTTGAAAAACGTCCGCCGGCCAAAAAATTGCTCCAATTCCGACCCGAATTGATAAAAGAAAAACACCGCAAAGGGAAAAAAGAACTGCGGGTCGTTGATGAACGTGCAGGTGAAAATTTGCCACAGCCAGAAGTGGTGGAAAAACTGCTCCGTGGAAAATTCCAACCCCTCGCGCGGCCCGTGGACGACGTTGAGGATCACCGTCACGAACAGCCCCGCCACATAAAGCGCGGCGAGGATGGTCGCGGCGTAGACCGGCATGCGCCCGAAGTAACGCAGGGGCGTGTTGTCGCGATGGTCCGAATAAAAGCGCATCGAAAGGCCAATATACCATGCCCGGCCGCCGATGCAATGCGGGGTTGAGCGCAATCGTGGTGGCGCGCTGCTTAACGCGCACGGAGTGCGCGTTCCACCCGGATGTGACGGCGTTGCCGGCGGCTTAAATGGTTACGATTTTGCCGTGCCGGCTGCCGGGGCCGCGGGCTTGGCATCGGCGGGCGCTTCGATTTTCTTCAGCAGCTCCAGCCAGCGTTTCCAGGACTGTTCCGCGGCGGTTTTGTTCGCGTCGGTGGCGTTGTCCATCTGCCCGAGGCGCATGAAGCCGTGCTGGGCGCCGGGGTAGACGATGGCATCGTAGGTTTTGCCGGCGGTGTGCATGGCCTCGGTTTCACTCGGCACGGCGCTGGCGAGGTTGCGGTCGGTTTCACCATAAAAGCCGTAGACCGGGCAATTGACGTTGGACATTTCCGCCTGGGGCAGCATCGGCGCGCCGTAAAACACGAACGCCGCCTTGATGTCCTTGTTCACGGTCGAAAAGGCAAACGCCTTGCCGCCGCCCCAGCAAAAACCGCCGATGGCGATGTTGCCGTCGCACTCCGGCATTTTCTTCGCGTAA
>DASZWY010000033.1:0-6010 GCA_035546135.1 Opitutales bacterium | reverse complement strand
TTGAGGTCCGTTTCCGCCTTTTCCTCCGCCGGCACCGAGCCTTCCACAATCCCCGCGCCGGCAAACAGCCGCGCCTGCGTGCCGTCCATCAGCGCCGACCGGATGGCCACCACAAACTCCCCGTCGCCCGCCTGGTCAAACCAGCCGACGGTTCCCGCGTACAGTCCGCGGTCGAACCGCTCGAGCCGCGCAATGTCCGGCCGCGCTGCCTCGCGCGGCTGGCCGCCCACCGCCGGGGTGGGGTGGAGCATTGCCAGCACGTCGAGCAAGTGCATTCCAGCCGGCAACTGCGCGCTCACCGGCGACCACAAGTGCTGGACATTCGGCAGCAACAACAACCGCGCCTTTTCCACCGTGAGGTTTTCTACGCCCAGCCGTTTCAACCGCCGCACTATCGCCTCGAGCACTACCTCGTGCTCGTGTGCTTCCTTGGCGCGGCCCAGCAACGCCCGTCCCAGCCGCGCATCTTCCGTCGCCGAGGTTCCGCGCGGGGCCGAGCCCGCCAGCGCCTCGGTCAGCAACTCGCGCCCGCGCACCCGCGCCAGCCGCTCGGGCGTCGCGCCGATGAAGCTTTGTCCCCGGCCATTGGCCAGGGAGAATCCATAACATGCCGGGTATTTTTCACGTAGCAGGTTCAACGCGTCCAGCGGCAAAAACGGCGACGGTTGTTTTAAGTCCAGCGCGCGCGCCAGCACGATTTTCCGGTACGCTCCCGCCCGGATGCGCGCCAGCGCCTCGGCCACCGCCGCCTCAAACCAACCCGCCCCGCCGGTCTCGGTGATAAGCGCGCTTTCCGCCGTCACGCGCGCCGCCGCCGAATCGTAAGGGAACGCCGAAAATTTCGCATGGGCCGCCTGCACCCGCCGCGCCAGCGCCACCGGATCCGCGTCGGGCGTCACGCGCACGTTCGCCACGGCCACATAGCGCCCCTGGCTCGCCGCCACCTGCCAGCGGGGCAGAAACACCGTCGCGGGGGCAAACGCCGCGCCCTCCGCCGTCTCGTCGGCAAACGCAAACCCGGCGAAAAAATGCGGCCCGGCGCGCGGTGCGTCGAGGTCGCCTATGGCAATCAGCCGTCCGCGCGTTTCCGCCGCCCAGTCGCGCACCGCCGCAAACCGCCCTGGCCCGGCCAACGTCGCCGATTCCACCGCGTCCGCCCCGGCGATGGCTTCGCCCTCGGCGGGCTTTTCGAGATAAAAATGGAGTTCGTGCGGCTCGTAGATGGATTGCAGCACCGCCAGTGGGTCAATGTGCTCCACCGCGAGCGAAATACTCCCGATGCGCGGTTGTCCGTCGCGCCGCGCCTCGGCGCGGCAAAATTCGATGAACCCGGCCAGCGCCGCCGGGTCCTGTCGGGGAAATCGCTCTTCCGGCACGCGGAGCATGGCATTCCTTCGGGGGTTACGCCTTTTTCTCCGTCTCGAGCTTCGGGAACAAAATCACCTTCTCGCCGAGTTTCGCCCCGGCGAGGCTGGCGCCCCAGGTCAGCGAGCCCTCCCACTTCGCCACCGGCGGCTGGCCGAGCAGGCCGAGGATTTTGGCCGAGGTTTCGGGCATGATGGGCGCCAGCGTCACTGCCGCCAGTCGCACGCTTTCCGCCAGATACGCCAGCGAGGTCGCCACGCGCGCCTGGTCCGCCGCGTCGGCGGATTTGGCCAGCTTCCACGGCGAGCGCACGTCGAGGTAGCGGTTGATCGCCTTCACAAAGACATTGAGCTTTTCCAGCAGCAGGTGGAATTGAAAGCCGTCACACAGCGGATAAATTTCCGGCGCAAATTTTTCCCATTCCGCTTGCAGGGTGCGCTCCGGTTCCTCGTTCACCGTCGCCGCGGGGACCACGCCGCCGGCATACCGCGCGCCCATGTTGAGCAGCCGCGCCACGCCGTTGCCGAGGTCGTCCGCCAGTTCGCTATTGTAGCGGGCGTTGAATTGCTCGTAGGAAAAATCGCTGTCCTGGCCGACCGCCACTTCGCGCAGCAGGAAATAACGGAGCGTCTCCGGGCCGCGCGGCAGCAGCACGTCCAGCGCGCTCTCCACTTTGAGGCCGGCCGCCTTGGCTTTTTCGATTTCGGTCTTGGACTCCTTTTTGCCCCCAAAGAGCACAAAGCCATGCACGAGCAATTTTTTCGGCAAGGGAATGCCGGAGACCTTGAGCATGATCGGCCAGTAAACCGCGTGTGGTGGCACCAGGATGTCTTTGCCGATGACGTGCGCGTCCGCCGGCCAGGTTTTTGCAAAATCCGGTTTGCCGTAGCCGACCGCGGAAATGTAGTTCACCAGCGCGTCGAACCACACGTAGGTCACGTATTTTTCGTCGAAGGGCAGGGGGATGCCCCATTCCAGCCGTTCGCGCGGCCGCGAGATGCACAAGTCATTCAGCGGCTCCTTCAAGAATTCCACCACCTGCTTCTGCCGGAACGCCGGGAAAATCCAGCCGGGATTTTCATTTAAAAATTGGATCAGCCAGTCCTGGTGCCGCGCCAGCTTGAAGAAATAATTCTTCTCCACCACCTCCACCGCGTCGCCGTAAAGCTCCGGCCACTGGCCGTTCACCTTGTCCTTCTCCTGCAAAAACTGCTCCTGCCGCGCGCTGTAAAAGCCCCGGTATTCGCCGAGGTAGATGTCGCCCTGGTCGTAAAGTTTTTGCAGCACCGCGCGCACCACGTCCTTGTGCCGCGGCTCGGTCGTGCGCACATAATCGTCGTTCGAGATGCCGAGCGTCTGCAGCAGCGCCTGAAATTCCGCCGCCACCGCGTCGCAGAGCGCCTGCGGCTCGATGCCCCGCGCCTTGGCCGACTGCTGCACCTTCGTCCCGTGCTCGTCCAGCCCGGTCAGGAAATGCACCGGTGTCCCGCGCAGCCGCTGGGTGCGCGCGATGACGTCCGCCAGCACCTTCTCGTAGGCGTGGCCCAGGTGCGGCGACCCGTTCGCATAGTCAATGGCAGTCGTGATGTAAAAAGGCTTCATGGGCGGCGCGCCGCAGCGCGTGTAAACGGCCACTAAAGCGCAAATATCCCCGCCCGGCAAGCCGCGACCGCCGTTAATCAGGACCGCAAAATCATCCGCAGAAAGTCCGCGTTGTTCTTCGACTGCCCGAGGCGCTCAATCAGCGTCTCGGTGGCGTCCTCGATTTTCGTGCCGACCATGGCGCGGCGCAGCAGGGTCGCGCCTTCCAGGTATTCCTTGCTCAGCAGCAGCTCTTCCTTGCGCGTGCCGGAGGAGTGCAAATTGATGGCCGGCCAGATGCGCATTTCCGCCGCCTTGCGGTCGAGCACCATCTCCATGTTGCCCGTGCCCTTGAACTCCTGAAAGATGATGTCGTCCATCTTCGACCCGGTGTCGATGAGCGCCGAGGCGATGATGGTCAGGCTGCCGCCGTCTTCCGTGTTGCGGGCCGAGGAAAAAATCTGCCGCGGCTTTTCCAGCGCGCGCACGTCGAGGCCGCCGGTCCCCGTCTTGCCGGTGTTGCGGAACGCATTATGCGCGCGCGACAGGCGCGTCAGCGAGTCCATCAGCAGCAGCACGTCCTTGCCCGTCTCGACCAGGCGCTTGCAGCGCTCGATGGCGATGTCCGCCACGCGCACGTGGCTCTCCAGTTCCTCGTCGTTGGAGGAGGCGTAAATCTCGCAGGTCGGCAGGTCGCGCTTGAAGTCGGTCACTTCCTCCGGCCGCTCGTCCACCAGCAAGATCATCACGTGCACGTCCGGGTTGTTTTCGAGGCAGCCCACCGCGATGTCCTTGAGCAGCGTGGTCTTGCCGGTGCGCGGCGGCGCGACAATCAGCCCGCGTTGGCCCTTGCCAATCGGGCAGAACAAATCAATCACCCGCGTGGTCATCCTCCCGTCCTTGCACTCCAGCTTCAATTGCTGGTCGGGCTGGATGGTTGTCAGTTGCGAAAAGTCCGGCAGGCGGCGGCGGTCCTCAAGCAGCATCCCGTCCACGCGCTCGATGTAGCGCACCTTGGGGTTGGGAAAACGCTCGTCGTGCACGGCCTGCGCCTCGATTTGCGAGCCGCGCTTCAGCTTGAACCGGTGCAGCAGTTCCCGCGGCAAAAACGGGTCGGACGGGTGCGTCTTCCCGTTGCGCGCGGGGTCGAGCAGACTCCCGCACTTGTTATTGTCCGGTTCGAGGATGCCCTTCACCTTGATTTGGTTCCGGGGCGTGAGAATTTCAGTCATGATTGGGAAGGAAACCGCGCGGCCTTCGGCAGGCGGCGGGGCAGGGGAGCGGGGGCAGCCAAAAGCCGCCTGCGCTCGGGCCGGCGGGGTCAAGGCTGGGTCACCGCGCCGGCGGTGAGAAGCTCCGGGAGGCCGGGCGCTGAAAGGCAACAAGCACCCCGGAAATCCAAACAAGTAAAAACGTGAGCGGCTACCGCATTAAACCCCGGTCAAAACAGTTGGTTGCAACCGACGGCCGGCACGCTTTGTTTGGCCAGCATGGGCGGCCCCTTTCCCTCTGGCAAGCCCAAAGAAATCCGCCTGTTCCGGGGCTCTAGAAGCTGCAACCGACGGACAAGGTCCCGCGCCATTGGTCTTTCTGCGGCTGGCTGTAGAAGGTCTTCGACTCGCGGATGATGAGAAACGACCCGCGGAAGTGGCCGTATTCCACCACGAGGCCGCCGTAGGCTTCGTCCACCAGCGGCTCCTGCGACACATGCGCGCTGCTCCGCCAGGTGTTGCCATTGAGGGAAATGTCCCGCGCCACGGCCCGGGCTTCCGTGCCAATGCAAAAATACGTCGTCAGCGTGTCCAGCGACCAATTTGTGCCCGTCGTTGCCGTCGAGCCGCCAGGCTGGTAGGCCAGGCTGGAAATTTCACCCAACCGCATCCGCGACGGACCAAAGTCCAGCGGCAGATGGTAACCGATGCGGAACATGCCGCCCACCGCGGCGTAATCCCAGCCATTGCCCACCGTCAGCAGCGCGTGCGTCACCACGTCGTAGCCCCACGTCTGCGGCGCCCCCGCGTTGAAATTCGTCAGCCACGGCAACCGCCAATCCTGCCGGTGCGTCAATTGCAGCACCGGCTCGGTTTGGATTTGGCGGTCCCATCCCTGCGGGTCGGTGGACTTGATTAAATCGTGAAAACTTTGCTGCAAATCCTGCGCGCCCGAATACGGGCCGACGATGCCCACATTCAGCTCAAAAATCGCCCGGCGCTCCGCCGATTCGCGAATCAAGTCCATCCCCACCCCCAGCCAGCCCGCATACGGGTGGTCTTGTGGGTTCGGCGGATTGGTGCGCAAGTCATCCGGCGTATACATGTTCTGCTGCACGTACACGCCCGCCGCCACCGTCGCCCAGTCGCCGCTGATGAAACTCACCTGGTCGAACATGTTTCCCACCGCCACCGGCACCAGCGGCACATCTTTCCATTCGCGGAAATTCGGCGTCGTGTACGCCAGCCGCAGCCCCGAAGTGAAGTCGCGGTCCGAGTGAATGAACCAATCATTCTCGTGCGACAATTCCCAAATTCCCTCCGGAAAAACCGGCGCAAAACCCGGCGCCGCGGCGCTCCCAGCCGTCGTCGCAGCGGTCGAATTGGCCGCGGTTTGGGCGGACAAAACCGAGGTGAATCCGAGCAAGCCGAGCGCACCCAGCAAGGCGCGGGCGGGTGGCGTAAATCGTTGCATTGGACGGGGGTTAAAACACATCCCCCATGGCGGTGCAACTGTAATTCGCCACGCCTTCATTTCGCCGTTTCTGGGGGATATTCCGATACCCTGTCCTTGGCCTGGTTACGCCGAGTAAAACATTGACTTAACTGCCTGATTCTGAGACAATTCAACTTCACCCGGTTCGTTTCCCTTCTCCCACATGGAACTCACTTTCGAAGTTATCCAACAAGTGGAAGGCAGCTTTGTCGCTGCCTGTTACAGCGAAAATATTTACACCGAAGGCTCCGACTTGGAGGAGCTGCACGAGAACATCGTTTCGGCGATTGACGTGCGTTTTCACGGCCGCGCCAAGCCCGAGCCCGGCAACGTCCGCCTCATGCTCTTCCGCGAGTAG
>DASZWY010000032.1:20000-23177 GCA_035546135.1 Opitutales bacterium | reverse complement strand
AAAACAAAGACCCCGGCCATCCTTTCGGACGGCCGGGGTCATGATTCTGGCAACAACCTACTCTCGCATCACATCGGGTGACACTACCATTGGCGGTTGAGGGCTTAACGAGCGTGTTCGGGATGGGAACGTGTGTTTCCCCTCACCTGTGATCACCAGAATGGTCCGCCGCTGCGCAGATACGGTGATGCACTTGCTCGCCAAGCCGGTGGTTTACAGCGGCTGGTGGGTGTGAAAGATGACGTTTAATGCATTGGGGAAGGTCAGTGAGGTTCCGGATGGGAGCCTGACTACGTTCGTTGATGGATGTGTCATTTTTTAAGGATGAGTTCCATCACGCTGCTTTCCCGGTTTTTGGGTAAGCATAAAGGAAATAGCGTGATGATCAAACCTCTCGGGTCATTAGTACCGGTAAGCTCAACACTTTGCAGTGCTTACACCGCCGGCCTATCAACCAGGTGGTCTACCTGGACCCTTCAGCCGTCTTGCGACGGAGGGAGAACTTATCTTGGGAGGAGCTTGGCGCTTAGATGCTTTCAGCGCTTATCTCTTCCGTGCATAGCTACCCGGCGCTGCCGCGGACGCGACAACCGGAACACCAGAGGCACGTCATTCCCGGTCCTCTCGTACTAAGGAATGAACCCCTCAATTCTCCAACGCCCGCAGCGGATAGAGGACCGAACTGTCTCACGACGTTCTGAACCCAGCTCGCGTACCGCTTTAATTGGCGAACAGCCAAACCCTTGGGACCTTCTCCAGCCCCAGGATGCGATGAGCCGACATCGAGGTGCCAAACCGCGCCGTCGCTATGAACGCTTGGGCGCGATCAGCCTGTTATCCCTAGCGTACCTTTTATCCTTTAAGCGATGGCCATCCCACGATGGACCACCGGATCACTAGAGCCTGCTTTCGCAACTGCTCGACTTGTGAGTCTCACAGTAAAGCCCCCTTATACTCTTGCGCTCGTCGGCCGGTTACCATCCGGCCTGAGGGGACCTTCGCAACCCTCCGTTACTCTTTGGGAGGGGACCGCCCCAGTCAAACTGACCCGCTACCACTGTCCCCCGGCCGGCTAACGGCACGGGGTTAGAAGCCTAATCATCGAAAACTGGTATTTCATATTTTGTCTCCATTCCCCCCTGGAGGGAAACTTCAGCGACTCCCAGCTATGCTACGTATCGAAAATCAAGCGCCAATAGCAGCTTACAGTGAAGGTGCATAGGGTCTTTCCGTCCTGCTGCGGGAACGCGGCATCTTCACCGCGACTACAATTTCACTGAGCATCTCCTCGAGACAGCGCCCAACTCGTTACATGATTCGTGCAGGTCGGAACTTACCCGACAAGGAATTTCGCTACCTTAGGACCGTTATAGTTACGGCCGACATTCACGGGGGCTTAGTCCCGGGGCTTGCACCCCAGGGTTTCACCTTTCCGCATTGGTCACATGTCACTCCCTATACGTAGTCTTGCGACTTGGCAGAGAGCTGTGTTTTTGCTAAACAGTCGGTTGGGCCGGTTCACTGCGACCCCGCTTGCGCGGGGCACCCCTTCTACCGAAGATACGGGGCTAACTGGCCGAGTTCCTTGAGGAGAGTTAACTCACGCGCCTTAGAATATTCATCTCGGATACCTGTGTCGGTTTGCGGTACGGGCACGATATAGACTCACTCCGAAGCTTTTCCTGGGAGCATGGCATCGACGCACTGGTTCAGGCCGTAGCCATCCCTCGTGGTCACCTTTCAGCCTTAATGTCCGGCGGATTTGCCTGCCGGACGGCCTACGGGCTTCAAGGGCCATTCATCAGGCCCCTGCGTTTAGCCTCCTCCGTCACTCCTGAGTTGATAACGCCTACATCGTGGTGCGGGAATATTAACCCGCTGTGCATCGGCTACTCCTTACGGCCTCGCCTTAGCTCCCGACTAACCCCGGGCGGACGAACCTTCCCCGGGAAACCTGATCCTTACGGCGACGAGGAATTTAACCTCGTTTATCGTTACTTATGTCTGGATTCTCACTTCCAAGCGCTCCACCGTCACTTGCCGTTTCGGCTTCAGCGCACTTGGAACGCTCTTCTACCGCGCGCGGCTTGCGCCGCGCACCCACATCTTCGGCAAACAGCTTAAGTCCCGATCATTTTCGGCGCGATTCCACTCGATGGGTCAGCTGTTACGCACTGTTTAAATGATGGCTGCCTCTAAGCCAACATCCCCATTGTCTGTGTAGAACCACATCCTTTAAACCACTGAGCTGTTGTTTGGGGGCCTTAGATGGTGGTCTGGGATCTTCCCCTCTTGCCGATGAAGCTTATCCCCCACCGACTGACTCCCGTTTGGACTAGGCCGGCATTCGGAGTTTGATAAGGGTTGGTAGACTGGTGTGTCCCCTAGCCTTTTCAGTGCTCTACCTCCGGCTTCGCGTTAAACGAGGCTATACCTATATATATTTCGAAGAGAACTAGCTATTACGGGGTTTGATTAGTCTTTCGCTCCTACCCACAGCTCATCCGAGGCTTTCTCAAGAGCCACCAGTTCGGACCTTCACCCGGTGTTACCCGGGTTTCATCCTGGCCATGGGTAGATCACCTCCGCTTCGAGTGCAATGCCAGCGACTGGACGCCCGATTTGGACTCGCTTTCGCTGCGCCTCTGGGCCGAAAGGCCCTTAAGCTTGCCACTGACATTGACTCCCAGACCCATTATGCAAAAGGTACGCCGTCACCCCACGAGGGGGCTGCGACCGCTTGCGGGCAATAAGTTTCAGGTACTATTTCACTCCCCTAATCGGGGTACTTTTCACCTTTCCCTCGCGGTACTGGTGCACTATCGGTCGATGCCATGTATTTAGTCTTACGCCGTGGTCGGCGTGGATTCACACGGGGTTTCACGTGTCCCGTGCTACTCAGGAAATCCCTAGGGCCGGTCAGGTTTTCAGATACGGGGCTATCACCCGCTATGGCGCCGCTTTCCAGCGGCTTCTCCTAACCGTTCCGGTCCCACGTTGGGCTCCTACAACCCCCGCGGGATAAATCCCGCGGGTTTGGACTGTTCCCCTTTCGCTCGCCACTACTGAGGGAATCGCTTCGCTTTCTTTTCCTCTGCGTACTGAGATGTTTCACTTCGGCAGGTTTGGCTTCCTCCGCCCTATGAATTCAGGCGGCGATCCTTGGTCTTCAACCAA
>DASZWY010000032.1:0-17500 GCA_035546135.1 Opitutales bacterium | reverse complement strand
AGCCGGACCATGCGGCAAGCCCGCCTTTTTAGGGGGGAAAGTGCAATAAACCAAAAGTTCACACGTTCGTCAAGTGATTTCCGTGGAAACTTCCGGCTCAAAGAACATTTTCTTTTCCCGCACTTCGATTCCGTGGAATGGAACCAACATGGGGGAAAACCGCTGACAATACTCTTTCACGCGCGCTCGACAAGAACTTTTTGCAATTATTTTTGCTTCATCAGGCGCGGTTTTTTTGCGGCAATGCCGAGGTTGGACATTTTGGAGGATGTTTTGCAAAATGGTCATAAAATGCCGGCAGGGGTTGGCATTTCATGTATACATTGGGAATGAACCAATTTGGTCTAAAATCTATATTTTATTGATGATAAATATCTTGTGTGAAACCTGCCCAACTTGGCCCAAAAGATGATGCAGAAAACGCCGCGGGCATTTTCCTTTCCCATGACCACGGGGCTTTTATCTAAAACCTGCCTTTGCGGGAGGGTCTGGTGGCGGCTCCTTTGCGGGGTGGTGGCTAGCGGCATCGCCGGCTGCTCTTCGCCGAACTCGAACCCACCGTGTAACCCGGAGAAACTGACTGAAATCCATCGGGTGCCCGGTGGCCGGCACGCGCTAACCTGGGATGAGAAGCGCGGCCGGCCGCCAGGCCGGGGATGAAGTTTGAGGCATGAGGCTCCGCCTGATTTTTGGCCTCGGCAAATCCCGACCATTCCCGTGATAATCACCGCCCTCGCGCTTTGCCATGAATCCATCGGACCCAACCCCCGCCAAGCCTCCGTTCACCCGTCCTTCGCGCGTCCTGTCCCTCATCGCGCTGGTGGTAACCGCAGGGGTGATGTACTGGGTGCTGACCAATGACTCCCTCGACGGGACGAAGAAACTCCTCGCGGCGGGCGGGGCATTGATGGCCGGGCTGCTTGTCATCGCCGGCGGCGCGCACTTCACCGAAGGCAAACACCGGAAGTAATCAGCGACCAAACTGAATCGTAAATTGCTTCCTTGCTCAAGGCTGCCCGATGATTACTCCAGGCCTGCCAGACATACGGCAAATAACTCTGGCCGAGGTTGCCGCTTTTCACGCCACGCTGGACGCCGTGGCGCGTGAACGGCGTTATCTGGCCATGCTGGAGGGTCCCCGCCTGGAGCGGGTTCGGGAGTTTGTAGCAAAAAACATCGAGCATGATTACGTTCATCTCGTTGCGATGGATGGCCCTACCGCAGCCGGCTGGTGCGATATCACCCCCGGGGCCCACGGCGAAGCGCATGTCGGCAAACTTGGCATGGGGGTATTAAAAGATTATCGGAGCCGCGGCATTGGACGGCGGTTATTGGAAGCCGCCATCGCCAAGGCGCGGACCAAAGAATTTGAGAAGATTGAACTGCGAGTTTACGCTTCAAACCTGCCCGCTTGCCGACTTTATCAGAAAAACGGCTTTACTGTGGAAGGGGTGCGCAAACGGGCGCGATTGGTGGACGGCATCCACGACGATATCGTGCTGATGGCTTTGTTCTTGAACTGACGGAACGCGCCCCCGATTGAAAACCGCCCCCCCGGCGAAGCCACCCCTTTAGTTTGCTCCGCGCACTTCCTCGCCGAGGGCGCGGAGGTATTTCCAAGTGTAGATGCCGGTTTGGTGGCCGTCGCTGAATTTGAAGACGATGCCGTAGTTGCCAACCGGCTCCCAGCCGAGGATGGCGACGCCGGGGAACTTTTTCGGGCCGTCGCCGCCGTACTGGTTGCCGAAGAGGTCGCGCTCGCCCATGTTCTCGGCGCTGGGGGAGCGGGCGCGCAGGAATTCGGCGGGCAGGAAATCCTCGGCGCCATCGGGCCAGCGCAGGGCGATTTCCGAGCCAATCAATTGCAGGTCGAGCGGGGCGGGAGTCATCGGCGGCGCAGGCGGCGGATTAACCGATGCAGGCCACGCCGCCGGGAGGAAGCTCGCCGGAAGTTGGCGGGGGCACCGCCGGCGCGGGCACATGGCGGTTGAGCAACTTCATCACCTCCACCTGGCGGATGGGATGGGGGAGAAATCCGTCAATCCCGATGGCCAGGCCATTGCGGAGGCGTTCGATTTCGCGGTTGTCGCCGTGGCCAATAATGGGAACGGGAGCAACTTGGGCGGCTTTTTCGCGCTGACGGAAAAGGGCGACGGTCTCGGGCCCATCCAAGTCGGGCAGGTGCAAATCCAGCAGGACGAGTTCGTAGGCGCCAGGCTGAAAAAGGGAGAGCGCGCCGGCGCCGGTTTCCGCGACGGTGACTTCGCAGCCCGCGCGTTCGAGCATCGTCAAGAGGACGACGCGGGTGCGCTCGTCGTCCTCCGCGAGCAAAACCCGGCGGGCGCGGAGGCTGACCAGCGGCATCGGCCAGGGCGTGCCGCTGCCGGTGATGGCCTGGCGGCGTTCCAGCCAGGTGGTGAACCAGAAGGTCGCACCCTGGCCGGGCTGGCTTTCGACGCCAATTTGGCCACACATGATTTCGACGAGGCGGCGGCAAATGGCCAGGCCGAGGCCGGCGCCCTCGTAGCGGCGCGAGCTGGAACTGTCCACCTGAAAGAAGGGCTCGAAGATGCGGGCCGCGTGTTCGGGCGAGATGCCGATGCCGCTGTCGCGCACGCTGAAGCGCAACTGATCGCGCTCGCGCCCGGAGGCGATGCGCTCGACGCGCGCCGTGATGGTGCCGCGCTCGGTGAATTTGATGGCGTTGCCGACCAGGTTGAGCAGGATCTGCCGCACGCGCGGCTCGTCGAGCAGGTAGGCGTAGGCGAGGCCGTCCGCAATTTCGGCGCGCAGGACGAGTTTTTTGCGGCGGGCGTCCTCGCTCTTGATGTCGAGCACGCTCTGGATGAGTTCGCCGAGGCGGGCTGGAGCGAGCGACAATTCCTCGGCGCCAGCCTCCATCTTGGCGAGGTCGAGGATGTCGTTGAGCAGGGTGAGGAGATGTTCGCCGGCGTTGTGGATGATTTGGAGGAGCTCGCGCTGTTCCGGCGCGCATTTTTGATCGAGCAGCAATTGCACCGCGCCGAGGATGGGATTGAGCGGCGTGCGGATTTCATGGCTGATCATGGCGAGAAACTCGGACTTGGTGCGGGCCGCCGCCTCGGCGGCATCCTTGGCCTTGACCAGCTCCTCCATGACCTGCTTGCGCGCGCTGATGTCCTGAATTTGCGAAATAAAATACAGCGGGCGGCCATCGTCGCCGCGCACGAGGGAAACGCTGAGCAAAATCCAAATGACGTGGCCATCCTTGTGGAAATAGCGCTTTTCCAGCTGGTAGGTGCTGATTTCACCGACGAGCAGGCGATGGACCAGGGCCAGGTCGCTTTCAAGGTCGGCGGGGTGGGTGATGGACTGGAAGTCAGTCGCGAGCATCTCCGCCTCGGTGTAGCCGACAATTTTGCAAAGGGCGGGGTTGACCTTGAGCCATTTGCCTTCGAGGCCGACGAGGGCCATGCCGATGGAGGAATGCTGCATCGCGCTGCGGAACTGGTCTTCGCTGCGGCGCAATTCCAACTCCTGCTTGCGGCGCTCGGTGATGTCGTGCACGGTGCCGATCATGCGCCGGGGCAGGCCGGTGCGCTCATCGCAAAAAACCTGCGCCTGCTCGTGGACGAAGCGCACTTCGCCGGACGGCCGCACGACGCGGTGCTCGATGGAATAGACGCCGCGCTCGGCGATGGCGCGGGAAACCGCCTGCATGATGGCGCCGTGGTCCTCGGGCGGGATGCGCCGGTAAAACCATTCGTTGGAAATCGGCTCGGTGGTCGGCTCGTAGCCGAAAATGCGGAAAACTTCATCCGACCAGCGAAGTTGGTTGCGGTTCAAGTCGGGGTGGGTCAGGTCAATTTCCCAACTGCCGAATTGGGCCAGGCGTTCGGCGGCGGCCATCATCTTCTGGCTTTGGTGGATTTTTTCCTCGGCCTGGATGCGTTCCGTGATGTCGCGCGCGATGGTGACAATGCCGGTGGGATGGCCGTGGGAGTCGGTCATCGGCGAGGTGCGCACGTCGAGCCAGACGCGAGCGCCGTCCTTGCGGTAGTCGTGGCGCACGCCAAAAGACTCCTTGCCCTCCATCACCAGGTCAAAGCGCTCGCGGCCCCAGGCGCGCGCCTCACCCGCCGGCAGCCGGTCAAACACCGGGTGGCCCATCATTTCCTCGCTGCTCCAGCCCCAAATGCGTTCCGCCGCTTGATTCCAATACGTGACCACCCCGTTGACATCGGTGCAAATGACGCCCTCCTGGAGTTGGGAAAAAATGTAGGCGTGGCGGCGGATGGTGTCCTGCAGGCCCGAGGCATCGGCCGGCGCGTGCAAACGGCGCTCCGCCTCCGCACGGGAAACGTGCGGGTGGCCGTCCCCATTGGCCGGGGAGCGTTTCCGGGATTGATCAGACATGGGGGTCTAATATGTCCGCTTTTTAATCGGCGTCTAGGGTCTATTCCCTTAACAATAAATTACACGGAGAAGGCAAATGGGGGTGGGGCAAAAACAGTCGAATCCTAACCTGCCGGTCATCATGGAGATAATTTGGATTTTAAGCGAGCAATAAGAGAAGGTATTGACTTTTAGTCATAAGTGGAAATGCGCCGCCCAATTGCTTCGAGCTTGCGCTGGAACTCGGGCTCATCCATCCTGTTTTACCCTGCGTTATGTCCACTTCCGCATTGCTTCGAACTATTTTTAGCTGGCTGGCCGTAATTGCAGGCGCGGGCATTTTTGCCTTGGTGTTTCTTTATAACCCCGCCCCCCCCATGCATATCCTGCCGACCCAAGTGTCCGCCAAGCCCAAAAGCACGCCCCCGCCGGCGAATCTGGAAACGGTCACGCTGGGCGCCGGTTGTTTTTGGTGCACCCAGGCGGTGCTGGAACGCGTGGACGGCGTCTGGCAAGTCACCTGTGGTTACATGGGCGGGACGGTGCCCAACCCGACTTACGAGCAGGTGTGCACGGACCTGACGGGCCACGCCGAAGTGGTGCAGGTCAAGTATGACCCGAAGGTGCTGCCGTTTGCGGATTTGCTGCAATGGTTCTGGCGGCTGCATGACCCGACGACCCTCAACCGCCAGGGCAATGACGTGGGCACCCAGTATCGCTCGGTCATCTTCTACACCACCGAGGCCCAGCGGCTGGAGGCGGAAAAATCCAAGGCCGAGGCGCAAAAGAATTTCAAGGACCCCATCGTCACCCAAATCCTGCCCGCGAAAACGTTCTACAAGGCGGAAGATTACCATCAGGAGTATTTTAACAACAACGCCAGCGCCGGCTATTGCCGGTTGGTCATCGCGCCCAAGCTCGATCATCTCAAGCTGCCGGAAGCGGCCACCACGGCGCCGGGGCTGGGAGTGGCGGCGTCCGCAGGCACCGGCACGGCCAAGTCCGAGGCCACCACGAGCACGGGCACCGGCTCGTCAAAAAAGAACTAGGCTTTTGCGGCGCGCGCCTGACGGCGCATGGCGAGCCCGAGCGCAAGCGCGGCAACTCCCACCAGCAGCGCCCCCGCCCAAATAATCGGCGCCGGAGTGGCTTCGAGCCCTTGAATTTTCGGCACCCGCTGCTCGAGTTTGTTGAAAAAATCGGGCATGGCCGCATGCAGCTCTTTTCCATGCAGCGCAAACGTGCCGCCCACAATGATGGCGGCCATGCCGACGAAGCCGGAGACGATGCTGAGCACCAGCCAGCAAACATTGCGCAAGTCCACCCGCGCATCGGTGGGGGAATCGCTGCGGTTGCGAAAGAGCGGGCGGGAAATTTCATCCATCTTGCGCCCCGCATACCACCAGAGAATGGCGCCAAATAAAAATACCGGCGAAATGGCGAGCAAGTCCTGCTGGCGGTGCGTCGTCAGCAACTGGCCGTCCAGTTTCCACACCTTGATGGTGTAGATGGTGGCCGAGACAAGCAGCACGGCTGCCAGCATCCGCAAAACATGCCGGGAAGTGAAACGAGTCGGCCGGGGCTGGGCCGGGGTGGCCGAAGGAGGGATGTCGTCGGCTGGCTCCATGGGAGTCGGGGGTAAAACACTCATCGGGCAAGGTCAGGCGCGGGTGAGGCGCGGCGCAAACAACGGCGAGGGCGCGGGAGGGGTGCGGAGAGCCGCGGCGGCCTGCTGCAAAACGCCTTCCAGGTTTTCGAGGTATTTCACAAAGCGGCGGCGGCCAGCCGGCGTGAGCGTGACCGTGGTGCGCGGGCGACCCCCTTTCACGGTTTCCTTGCGCTGCGAGACGATGCCGTCATCCTCGAGCGCCTTGAGGTGGCGGTTGAGGTTGCCGTCGGTGAGGTCGCACGCGTCCTTCAATTCACTGAAGCTCAAGCCGTCCACCGCGGCGGCCAGGACGGACATGAGCGCCAGCCGGTTCGGCTCGTGCATCACCCGGGAAAGGGTCGAAAAGGGATTTTCTACGGAAGACATTGGATTGCGGGTTTGGAGTTGGAAGCTTTCAGACCGGTGGGCGCGGGTCACTCCGATTCCTCGGAGCGGACCGCCGCGGGCAGACCAAAAAAGGTGCGCAGGGACGGCAGGGGGCTTTCGTCGAAATGCAGCACGAGGCCGCTGAAAAATTCGCCGAAGAAAAACGCCGCGCCCATCACGTAGGAATGGTGGATGAACGAAAGGCCGGGCAGCGCCACGAGGCAGAAGGTGCCGCACACGAGGTAATACAGCCCGACCCACGACAGGCCGCGCGGGAGCACTTGGCGCGTGGTGAAATTCACCAGCCCGCACAACACCATCCACATGCCGAACAAAAGATTGTATTCCTGATGGTGCACCAGCGCGAGCGTCACCACCCCGCCGACGATGAGCACGGGGATAATTTCCAGCGCCGGGCGCAGCCGGCGCACGTCGCGCGCCACGTCGGGGTCGTGCAGGAACCAGTAAATCAACGCGCCGTAATTGAGCACCATCGCGAGCACGAAAACCACGCCCCAGCCAATCAAGTGGGCCTCGTTCGAGGCGGGGAAGCGGGGCGCGCCCAAAATAATGCCCGCGCCCAAGGCGATGCACCCCGCCAAGGCCCGCGCCCGGCCGGAATAGCCCTTGAAGCGCTGCTTGTCGAGAATCGCCTGCTGCAGCTCGCGCACTTGTTGGAGCGCGTCATGGAGCGATGGTTTCACGGCAGTCTATTTATCACTTCAAACTCGCGGGCGCAAGTGCCGAGCGGGGAAAGGCAAACCCGTGGAGCCGCCCGGCCCCGGCGTCGAGGAGGTAGACCCGGTCGCAGGCCGCCGCCGGCTTGTCATGGTGAAAATTGAGAAAGAGGCGCCCATTCGAGGGCGCCGGCTGGTTTACTTCGGCCAAGGTAACTGAAAGACTGGCGGGGTCAGCCAGGTTGCCTCGGCGCAAAAGCTCCCGCCCCCGTCCCACCGCCGGGAAGCCGCAGACCCAACAGCCGCGCCGCAGTTCTTCGAAAAAGCGCCCGCTCCCGCGCAATGCAATTCCAATCCACGCTACTGAGGTATGGCGGAGGGCCGAAGCAGACAAAACCGCCGTGCCAACGACCTTGTCAGCGGTCAAGCCGGTGAGGAAATTTTCGCCGGGGGCGGCTTCCGCCCAACCAAAAACCGGAGCCAAGGGGTGTAGCAAAGCCAGCGGCAACCCGCTGCCGTCCCAAGTGGCGGACCATTCCACCGGCGCCATCGCCGGATGGACCGCCGGCAAGGGCGGCAGATACAACTCCCAGGCGGGAGGCGGCGGAATGGCGGGAAGGGCCATGGGTGGCGGGGAACATTTGTTAACTTTGTGAAACAAAGTTGATTTGTCAAGCCTCATAAATCCCCTGCCATTCGCCTTGCACCAGCGCGATTCCTGGCTATGATAAAAACATGACCAAGTTGCGTATCCTGGCGGGTTTGCTGGCCCTTCTGGCCGTCGGCGCGGTTGTTTTTGTCCGCGCGTCCAACGCGAGTGATTCGTCCGCGTCCTCCTCCGCGGCCGCGCCGGACAATTCCTCCTGTGATTCGTGCTGCGGGCCGGTGGCGCCCGAGCCGATCAAGACCGCAGTGCCCGCGGGCCAGGCCTCCCCCTACTCCGCCGAGCCGGCCAAAGACGCCGCTCCGGTGGCACCTTCACAAGCGAAAAACTGAGTGACTGGCGGTGGAGCGCGCACTCCGTGCGCGCTCCACCTTAAGGTCCCTTCAGTCCCAAACTAACTACCGCCCGCGTTCGAGAAAGCCAACTTTGCGGTAAACTTTGGCGAGAGTTTTGTAGGCGGTCTTTTGCGCGGCGTCGCCGCCGGCTTTCATCACCGCGAGCAGATGGTCCTTGTTCGCCATGAGCTCGGCGTATTTTTTCTGCGCGGGCTCCAGCGCGCCGATGACGGCGTCGGCGACGGCGGACTTAAACGCGCCATAGCCCTGGCCGGCGAATTGGGCTTCAAGCTCGGGAATGGCGCGGCCGGTGACGGCGCTGAGGATGCTCAACAGATTGGCCACGCCGGGTTTGTCATCGCGCGCCAGGACTTCGCTGCCGGAGTCGGTGACGGCGGACATGATTTTTTTGCGCAGGACGTCCACCGGGTCGTTGAGGTAAAGCGTGCCGGAGGGATTTTCGTCGGACTTGGACATTTTCTTCTCCGGGTCCGCGAGCGACATGATGCGCGCGCCGGTTTTGGAAATAAACGGCGCAGGCACATTGAACGTCGGCGAGTAGGTGCGGTTGAATTTCTCCGCAAGGTCGCGCGCGAGTTCGAGGTGCTGCTTCTGGTCCTCGCCCACCGGCACGGCGTCGGCATTGTATAAGAGAATATCGGCGGCCATGAGCACGGGGTAAGTCAATAGGCCCGCGCCGATGCTTTCGTGCTTGGCTGACTTGTCCTTGAACTGCGTCATGCGCTCGAGCTGGCCGAGCGGGCAAAGGCAGCCGAGCACCCAGGCGAGCTCGGCGTGGCCGATGACATGGGATTGGACAAAGACACTGGCCTTGGCGGGGTCAAGCCCGCAGGCGAGATACCAGGCGACGAGGTCGAGCGTGGCGGCGCGGAGCTTGGCCGGCTCGATGGGGACGGTGATGGCGTGCATGTCCACCACGCCGAAGTAGCATTCGTAGTCGTCCTGCATCCGGCGCCAGTTCTGCACCGCACCGAGGTAATTGCCCAGGTGCAGGTTGCCCGTGGGCTGCGCGCAGGTGAGGAGCACCTTGCGCGCGGGAGTGGCGGAGGCTGGCTCGGCTGGTTTCGTTTCAGCGGACATTCGGAAAGAGAAAGCGCAAAACGGCGCGGCGGGCAAGCGAATGCCGCAACGCCAAACCGGATCAGAACGAGTGCGGTCGGGCGGCAAAATCCCGGGGTTGCAGGCCTTCGACGTCAATGAACTGCGCGAAGGGGCGGCCATCCGGGGCAGCCACCCTCATGGTGACGTTGACCAGTTGGATATTCCGGATATGCCGCGCATAAATGCCATAGGCTGGCATGACTTTGCCGAACATGTTGTATTCCGGATAGGCTGCCTCATTTTCCGGCAGTTGCACTTGCGCGTCTTCGGTTCTCCCGCCACCGGCCAGTTCAATCGAGATGTTTTCCAACGACACATTTTCCACCGGATGGCCGGGGATGCCATTGATGAGCATCCCAATCTGCTGGGCGCCGGTGACCTGCAGATTTTTGATGGAGAC
This sequence comes from Opitutales bacterium, assembly GCA_035546135.1. Classification (GTDB taxonomy): domain Bacteria; phylum Verrucomicrobiota; class Verrucomicrobiia; order Opitutales; family JABDGR01; genus JABDGR01. The sequence continues at coordinate 7,893 of DASZWY010000032.1, read as the reverse complement.
ATCGCGCAACAATCCTGGCGGCTTGGCCCCATCGCCCGCGCGAAAGGTTTTGAGCCGCGCGCCAAGGCGGATGCTAATCGGCACAGTGACGCCGTCGATGGCCAGGTTGGAAATGCGAATGTCCTGCATGTGCGCGCCATCCACGCAATAGAGCGCGACGCCCGCCATGCCGATGTCGCGTATTTGACAATTGCTGACCTGAATATGCTCAAAGTCGCCCAGCGATTCTGTTCCCAGCTTGATGGCGTTGCACCGGGTTTTGAGTTTGCAATCCTCGGCGGTGAAATCACGGCAGGGCAGCGGACTGGTGGCCTTGAGGCAAATCGCATCGTCCCCGCTATCGATATCGCAGCCCTTGATGCGCACGTTAGCGCAGGAATCGACGTCGATGCCATCATTGTTGCGCAAGCCGGCGCTGCGAATGGTGACATTTTCGACCGTGATGTTTTTTGATTGCGAGAAATGCACTCCCCATGCGCCGGAATTGCGCAATTGCACACCGCGCATCACGATATTGGCGCAACGCACCCAGCGAACCAGAAACGGCCGGACCGTGTATGTGGTTTTGTCCGCGGACAGCGCCTTGCCCCGCGCATCGAAATTGCCTTGGGCTCGGGCCACGTCCATCCCCTGTCCGTCGATAACGCCCGAACCTTCGATGCCGACATGTTGGGCGTCCACCGCCACAATCAGGGCATATCCCATGGGGTAACCGGAGCCATCGGTAAAGGGGTCGAGGTTGCGGTAGTCCTCCGCCCTGGTGCTGCCAAGCAAGACGGCTTGGTCGTCCAACTGGAGAGTGACGCCGGCCTTCAACTGAATTGTGCCCGTCAAGTAGCGTCCCGCCGAAAAATGCACCACCCCGCTGCCTTGGGCACTACAGGCATCAACTGCGCGTTGTATAGCCGCAGTGTTGATCGTCGCACCGTCGCCCACCGCGCCAAAATCGGTCACATTGACGGTCTTGCCCGCACCGGGATTCACGGCGCAGGAAGCGGAAAACAACAGCAAGAGGGTGAAGAAAAACCGGGGCAACACGCATCGGGAATATTCCGCCGAGCCAGCGGCGATGCAATTTCATTTTCGCTGTGGATTGGCGATGGTCGTGGAAGGCACAAAAACAATAAAGCCCCGGAGGTATTGCTACCTCCGGGGCTTTAAAGACGGGGGTGGGTGCTCGCCACGCACTCTTTCCCATTCGCCGGTCCTTGGGCGCTCCCCTCACAGGGGCGGCCGGCTCCTCGACGCCAGTTCCCACGGCAACGCGGAATTTTCGGTCTCTTGGCAGGACCGTCGCCAGAATTACTTCCAGCGATTGTTGGGTGAGGCCTTTCAGCATGGTTCACACGGCCCCTGCCGGGGAAGTATGCCACACAAGGTGATGAGATCGCTGCGACACGGCCTCGTCACCGCTGTCCTTCAGGTCGGCCCCCGGGAACTGCCCCCGGAGCGTTGGCCTAAAGGTACGGGTCTTGCCTCTTATCCCTCAATTGACATTTGATGGTGCAGGCCGCCGACGCGTTTTGCGCGCCCACGGCTGTTATGCAGGCCGGGCGGCTCCCGCTTCTGGAACCGTCGCGCCTCCCGCCTGGCCCGGAGCTTTACGCGTTCCTCCCTTCCGGGAATGAACCTTCCACGAGGTGCCCTCGTGACTCCGTGTCCGGCAGATTGGTATTCAGGGTAGTCAAATTTGGCCCGATCTTGGGGCCACCCTGTGTCGACCGCGGCTGCGAACCAACCGCGGCTCTGACTCGGCTTGGGGAGCGCATTCGCTTGCGCACCTGGCCGCCACCTTCCTTTGGTCGCAATAAACCACGGCCATGCGACTGGCCGAGGCGGAAGGGGTGAAACATGCCTCGGGGCTCACCACCCGAAAGTGGGAGCTGTCCGCGAGGGGCCGGGACTACCAACTAATCCCGACCTTTCCCCGGTTACCCGGGATTATCCCAGAAGGCCCCGCCGGTGGCTTCCCCTTGCGGGGCCGCCCTGCGCAAACCTTCCGTTCTCTCAAAGAACCGTGACAACATTATCGCACAGGCGATTATTTTGCGCAAGGGGGCGGCGCAAAAAATTTCTGACGGTCAATAACTTGTGGAAGAATCATGAGGTAAAAATGCGGATAAAGTGAATAACTCCGCAACTGGGCGGATTCCAGCGATTTAGTGTGGAATTGGCGGTGAATAACCGGGCCTTTGGCTTATTCACCAGAGCGAATAACCCCCAAAGTGAATAACTTGTGAAAAAGTTTTTCTGAATTTTCGGCAAAATTTTGGGAAATTTTTACCACGGATGAACACGGATGAAATGGCCAAGGCAGCGAATTTCTTTAATTATTTTGGATAATTAATGATTTTTATGGCTTGGGGAATTAATCCATTTGATCCGGGCCCTCCACGGTAAAAATTTCGGGGTCGAACCACGGCTTGCACCGAGGCGGTCGGCAACTATGATGGCCGGCCTACCCCACCCCATGGCGCGGATTTCAAGGCGTTCGTTTTTGCAGACCACCGGCGTGGCCGCCGCGGGCGCGCTGCTGGGCGGTTGCGCGAGCCCGCGCGTCATCGGGGCAAATGAGGATGTGCGCCTCGGCGTCGTCGGCATGAACAACCGCGGCAAGGACATCCTCACCAAGGAACTGCCGCGGGTGAAGGGCGCGCGGGTGACGGCGCTGTGCGATGTGGACTCGGCGGTGCTGGCCGGCATGGCGCAGACGCTGCGCGACCAGGGGGCGATGCTGGAGACTTTTGCGGATTACCGCGTGATGCTGGAGAAGGCGGACATCGACGCCGTGATGATCGTGACGCCGAACCACTGGCACGCGCTGCAGGCGGTGTGGGCCTGCCAGGCGGGCAAGGATGTGTATCTGGAGAAGCCGGTGTCGCACGAAATTTGGGAGGGGCGGCAGATTCTCGCGGCGCAGCAAAAATACAACCGCATCATCGAGGTCGGCTCGCAGTGCCGCTCGAGCGACGCGATTGCGCAGGCGGTGGCCTGGACGCGCGCCGGGAATCTCGGCAAAATTTTAAGCGCGCGCGGGCTGTGTTATAAACGGCGCGACAGCATTGGCCTGACCGTGGGGCCGCAGCCTTTTCCGGCGTCGGTGGATTATGACCTGTGGCTGGGCCCTGCGCCGGTGGCGCCGTTGCGCCGCACCAAATTGCACTACGACTGGCACTGGCAGTGGCCCTACGGCAACGGCGACCTTGGCAACCAGGGCGTGCACCAGATGGACATCGCGCGGTGGTTTCTCGGCGAGCCGATGCTCGCGCCGCGCGTGCTGACGGTCGGCGGGCGGCTGGGCTATGTGGACGACGGGCAGACGCCGAATTCGCTGGTGGTGGCGCACGATTATCCGGACGCGCCGCTGATTTTTGAAGTGCACGGGCTGCCGTCGAGCGCCGGGGCGCGGACGATGGACAAATATGACGGCGCGGACATCGGCGTCATCGTCGATTGCGAAGGCGGACGCGTGGTGGTGCCGACTTACACGTCCGCCCAGGCGATGGACAAAAGCGGCAACGTGCTGATGAGCTGGAAGGACAATCCCGCGCCGAACCACGAAGGCAATTTCGTCGCCGCGGTGCGCAGCCGCAAGGCGAGCGACCTGCGCGCGCCGCTGAGCGAGGGGCACGTGTCGAGTGCGCTGTGCCACACGGCCAATATTTCTTATCGGCTCGGCAAGACGCAGCCCCCCGCCGCCATCCGCGAGCAAATCGCGGCGGACGCGATGCTGAGCGAGGCCTATGCGCGGCTGGCGGAAAACCTGGCGGCGAACAACGTGGATTTGGCAAAAACCCCCGCGACGCTCGGCGCGGCGCTGACGATGGACCCCGCCACAGAGCGCTTCATCGGCAACGACGATGCCAACGCGCTGCTGCGCCGCGAATACCGCGCGCCGTATGTGCTGCCGGAAAAAGTTTGAGCAGCCAGGATTTGGCCATGAAATCCGCTCCGAAGATTTCCTTCGTCCCTTTAGTCACCTCGGTGATGGGATTTATCGTGGGCGTAGTCTTTATCACCTGGCTGTGCTTATCATCCAATCAGGTTGTTGCCATATGGACACAACCTGAAACCGTCCATTACGATGGGTTCGACCCATACTATTTATTGGTCATAGAACATGGTCGGAAATTTGAAGATTTTGGATTTCGGAAAATTTACGCAATCTATGTGGGCCGTGATAAAGACGATCCGAGCTATGGCCACTTTATCGATTTTACATTTTACCCAGGTGGAGCTGTTGATATTGAAACATTCATTCGCGATTCAAAGGTTGAGTGGACAAACGACGGCGTGACGTTTTCGCCCCAAAGCGGCCATCGCTTATTTATTCCCAAAGCGATGTTTATCGGCGGACGATAAAATTATACTTACCATTTATCTGTATTGCTATGAAACGAATCTGCATCGTCTTAACTTTAGGAACTGCTTTGCTTTTGGTAGCCTGCAACTCAACCACGTCTATCGCGGAGACAATTCCGAGCGGCCCGAAGTTCTGGAGCTTTGCGAAAACGCCGCCGCTGGGCTGGAACAGCTACGATGCCTGGGGCGACACCGTCACCGAGGAGCAGACGCTGGCGAACGCGCAGTATCTGCACGACCATTTGCAGGCGCACGGCTGGCAATATATCATCGTCGATTTTCGGTGGTACGACCCGGATGCGCGCGGCATCGACAGCCAGTTGAACCGCACGCGCACGGGCGCGCAGCTCGCGGCGGATGCGTATGGGCGGCTGCTGCCCGCGCCGAACCGGTTTCCCTCGGCGGCGGATGGCCAGGGCTTCAAGGCGCTGGCGGACAAGGTTCACGCTCTCGGCCTGAAATTCGGCGTGCACATGATGCGCGGGGTGCCGCGGCAGGCGGTGCTGGCGAAGACGCCCATCGAAGGCTCGACTTTCACCGCCGCCGACGCCGGCAACCCGGACGACAAATGCCCGTGGTGCCCGGACATGTTTGGCGCGCGGGACAACGCGGCGGCGCAGGCGTGGTATGACGCCGAATACCGGCTCTTTGCGGAATGGGGCGTGGATTTCGTGAAGGTGGATGATTTGTCGGTGCCCTACCACCAGCCGGAAATCGAGATGATCCGCCATGCGATTGACCGGACGGGCCGCGCCATCGTGTTCAGCACGTCGCCCGGGCCCACCAAGCCCGAATACGCCGACAACCTGAAAATGAACGCGAACATGTGGCGCATCTCGGGAGATTTCTGGGACCGCTGGGTGCGGCTCGACGCGCAGTTCGATTTGTTCGCGGCGTGGGACGCGACCGGCGCGGCCGGGCCGGGGCATTTTCCGGACGGCGACATGATCCCCTTCGGGCGCATCACCATCCGCTCGCGCAACGGCGGCACCGACCATCGCACGCACTTCACGCCCGACGAGCAAGTCACGCTGCTGAGCCTGTGGGCGCTCGAATCGTCGCCGCTGATGCTCGGGATGAACCTGCCCGACAACGACGCGTGGACGAACACGATCTTGACCAACGACGAGATGCTGCGGATCGACCAGGATCCGCTCGCGCAGCCCGCGCAACGTGTCGCGCAGCAGGACGGGCTGGAAGTCTGGGTGAAGGATTTGCACGATGGCGCCAAAGCCGCCGGACTCTTCAACCGCACCAACGCCACGGCCAACGTGACGCTCGACTGGGCCGCCGCCAAATTATCCGGCCAACAAAATCTCCGCGACGTGTGGACCCATAAAGATTTGGGCGCGTTTGAAAATTCCTATTCGACGCCCGTCCCCGCGCACGGGGCGGTGTTGGTGAAGATTACGGCAGCGAAATAACTATCTCCGCATCTAGTGTTTACCGGTAAACAGAACAAGGTTGTAGCTGGCATGAGCAGCCACCAAGGGCCAGAGCGAACGGTAATTTAAAAATACTGCGGCGAAGACCAAGCCAAAGGCGAGATGCACAGGGAGCAACGCCCATCCTTGGTATATATGGACGGACGCAAAGGCCAAGGCGCTAAGGATTGCCGTGCGGGTACGACTTAACCCAAAGTCCCGCAGTCGGGAACAGACATACCCCCGGTAAAATATTTCCTCACGAAAAGCCGCCAACAGGTAGATAAGCGTTTCCCACGGCACGGATAAATCGTGTCGCAATCGATAATGGGTGACCGCGCCGGGAATGGCATCGGCTGCCGTCTCGACCGGCAAGTAGGCCAGGTGCAAGAGGACGAATGCGACTAATAGCACCGCCGCCAAAACCAGATCGCGACCTGTGCATGGCCGTAAACCAAGCTTAAGAAGAGGGTCGCCATTTCGCCAAAACACGAAAATTATCAAAAAAGAATAAATCAAATAGGTGAAAATGTCATAATACTCCATCAAGGGATTAGTCGAGGGCTGCCTCCAGCCCAAGTAATCAGAAATTCCGGAAAATAAAGCCGGTATCCATAAAATACCGCACATCAGCGCAAACTCCAAAAACAACGCCTTACGAGAAGGAGACGGCCATTGATCAACTGGTTCCATAGGGTTGGGAAAATGTGCCGCCCTACGCGTAGGCATTTGCAACCGATTCAGCCAGCTTTTTGTTGCTAGGCGCGCCGGGGACGTCGCGCCCTACCTTAAGAGTGGACGCGCAGTTTATCGAATTTCACGGCGTATCAATCAGAAAGCAGGCGGAGACGGGGCCGGTTTTGTCGTTGTGGTATTGCCAGACGACGCGTTTGGCGGGGGTGACCTCGAAGACGTCGGGCAGGCCCTGGAAATTGCTGAGGACGGTGTCGCCGTTGGACAGGCGCTGGGCGGTGCCGAGGTAGTGGAGGTTGAAGCCGGCGGGAAGGTCGGCCTGCCGGAGCGACCAGACGATGTGGCCCGCGGGGTCGAATTCATACACGGCCGCGCCGTAGCCGGCAGTGACAAGGGTGTTGCCGTTGGGCAGACGGAAGCCGCCGTTGACGCCCGGGTTTTTCGCGGGCGGGACGGCGAAGGTGCGGAGGACTTGGCCGGTGGCGTCCAGCTCGCGGACGACGGCGTCGGAACCGTAGGCGACGAGATAGGTGCCGGCGGCCGTCTTGCGCGCGAGGCGGAACTGCTTGTGCGTGGGCTGGCTGGATTCGAGCGGGATTTCCCAGGCGACGGAGAGGTCGCGGTTGATTTCAAAGAGGCGCTTCGAACCGCACTCGCAGATGAGGACGCGCCCGCCGGGCAGCGGCTGGCAGGAATGGATTTCGACGCCCGGGCCGGCTTTATATTCCCAGGTGACCGCGCCGGTGGCCGGATCAATCTCGCGCACGCCGCCGCTGTAGCTGGCAAGCAGGCGGCCATTGGGCAGCAGCCAGCTGTCCTCACCCTTCAGACCGACGGTGTATTCCCCGGCGATGTCGCCATTGGGCGTGATTTTATAGACTTTGCCCTGCGTGGGCGCGTGGAGCAATAAGGTGTGCGTGATGCCGGTGGCGGAAACGACGCCGGTGGGGAAAGCGGAGGGAGTGGTGGTTTCGGCGGGTTGAGAGGCGGCAATGGGTGCGGGTGCGGAAACTATAGGCGCGGATGTGAATGCGACGGGCGCCGGCGCGGAAGTTTCACGACAAGCCGTGAGTGCGAGAACAGCGATAAACAAAAAAATAAGTCGAGGATAGCGAGAGGGCATGGGGTAGTTCCACCTTTTACGCTTCGCTCGAGCTCCGGCAATCCTGAAAAAAACAAGTCTCGATAAACACCGCTAGGCGCGCCGGGGACATCGCGCCCTACCTTGGGCAACACCATTTCGGCGCGCTGGGGGCAGCGCGCCCGGCCGTGTTTTACTTCGCCGTTTCGCTGAAGCGGGTTTCGCGGATGACGGTGATTTTGATGGTGCCTTGGAAGTTGAGCTGGCCTTCGATGCGGCGGCGGAGGTCGAGGGCGAGCTGGCGGGCGGCGTTGTCGTCCATGTGCTCGGGGG
>DASZWY010000031.1:0-20564 GCA_035546135.1 Opitutales bacterium | reverse complement strand
ATGTAAAGATTGCCACTGGGGCCAAACCGCATGCCCTGCGGGTTGATGACGCTGTCGGCATTGCCCGTGTAAGGCACAAATGCGCCCGCGCCAACCCTTGCGCCGGTGGTGCCGTTGAATTCCACGACACCCGGGCCATCGCCAATGCCCGGCGCGCTGCTGTCGGTGCCGACGTATACATATCCGTGGGAATCCGTCGTTACCCCGGTGGCGCCCACCTGTGCGATGAGGCTGCCGTTGACGGAGGTGGTGTCAAAATTAAAGGCCCCCACGTTGTCGCCATCGACGTAATACAAGACGGCCTGGGCGCGGGCGTATGCCGGCCACAACGCCAGAAAGCAGAAAATGACGGCGCCAAGCCGGGCCAAAAAATTCAATTTGGTTTGCATGACAACGAAAGTTAAGCGGGTTTTGAAGGTAGCACACCCTTGCCCAAACTCAAGCAACAAGCATGCCTCGAAATAACAATTGTCACAATTAATCGTTATGTCTGCTCAACGTAGTTTCAAGGCGCCCATTTTCCCGCAAAAAGAACCTTGCCACCCTTGCCAGCCCGGAAGGCGTGGTCGAGGGCGATGCGCCAGTCTGGCAAGGGGTAGCACGCGGCAACAGGTTGATGGAGAATGCCCTTGCGCAGAAGGCTGAAAATCTCGGCCATCATGGCGGTTGTTTCGGCCATTGGGTGGAGATGCGTCCAGTGGTCGAGCCAGAAGCCGCGCAAGGTGAGGTCGTTGAAAATTAATTGACGGGTCGGGAAGCGCATCGGCTCGGCCGTGGCGCCGCCGTACGTGACCACGACTCCGCCGGGCGCGACGGCGCGGCAGAGGCGGCCCACGCTTTCGCCACCGACGGCGTTAAGCGCGAGTTTGACGGGTGCGCCGCCGGTGAGTTTCGCGGGATTTTTTTCGTAGCCGGAGTCTTCCGCGACCACCACCGCCGCGCCTTGTTGCTTCAGCAAGTCGGCGGTCTTGGCATCGCGCACGACGCTGAGGCAGTTCCAGCCGAAATGCCGGGCGATTTGCGCGACCAGCACGCCGACCGCCGAGGTGCCCGCATTTTGAACGAGCCAGTCACCGCGCTCCAGTTTTACAAATTCGCGGAGGAGCAGCCATGCCGTCGGCGGATTGATGAAGGCGAGTGCCGCCTGTTCGTCGGGAATGCCGGAAGGAATGGGAAATAGGTCGGCGGCCCTGGCCACCACCGCCTCGCGCCAGACGCCCTCCGATTCGGGCATCCGCACGCGAGTGCCGATTTTGAGATTCTCCACCCCCGGTCCCCGCGCCACGACCTCCCCCACCCCTTCGCGGCCCGCAATGGCCGGCAGCGCCTTCAATTTGCCGTAGGTGCCGTTGATGAGGCCCAAATCGGAATAATGAATCGCGGCGCAACGCAGGGCGACAACCGCCTCACCCGCCCGGGGTGCGGGCAGCTCCAGCGCGACCTCTTCCAGCACGTCCGCCGGCAGGCCATGGCGTTCGTAGCGCAGGGCCTTGATCGACGCGCCGCCTCCGGAACCGTTGCTCATCGGCTGCAATTCTTTGCTTTCCGCGCGGGCAGGGGAAGCGTAAAACTAGGCGCATGGCGAAATCTTCCAAGCAAGCCAAGTCGAGCCCGGCGGCAAAAGCCTCCCGGGCACCGGCGCAGGCGACGTGGGGCGGGCGGTTCGCGCAGGGCCCGGCGGCGCTCATGCTCCAATTCAGCGAGTCGGTGTCGTTCGACCGGCGGCTGGCGCCGTTCGACGCCGCGGGCTCGAAGGCGCACGCCAGCATGCTGGCGAAGGCAGGTCTGCTGACGAACGCGGAACGCGACGCCATCGCGAAAGGCTTCGACGAAATTTTGGCCGAAATCAAAAGCGGCAAATTCACCTGGGACGCGTCGCTCGAAGACGTGCATATGAACCTCGAGCACGCGCTGCGGAAGCGCACGCCGGCCGCGGCCAAGCTTCACGCCGGGCGCAGCCGCAACGACCAGGTGGCCACGGCGATGCGGCTGTGGTTCAAGCATGCCTGCGCGCAGATTGACGCTAAGCTGGCCGATTTGCTGCGGGCCATCATCACCCAGGCCGAGGCGGGGCAGGAAATTGTCCTGCCGGGCTACACCCATTTGCAACGCGCCCAGCCGGTGACGCTCGCGCACCACTTGCTCGCCTACGCCGAAATGTTCGGGCGCGACCGCGCGCGGTTTGCCACCGTGGCCGATCATGCGAACTGGTGTCCGCTCGGCTCCGGCGCGATTGCGGGCACCACGCTGCCGATTGATCGTGAAGCCACGGCCAGGGAACTCGGCTTTGTGGATGCGCAAGGCCGCGCGCGGCTGACGCCGAACAGCATGGACGCCGTGGCCGACCGCGACGTGTTTGTCGAATTTCTCGCCGCCGCGGCGCTCTGCGGCGCGCACGCCTCGCGCGTGGCCGAGGACCTGATTCTCTGGAGCAGCGCGGAATTCCGCTTCGTGGCGCTGCCCGAGGCCTTCACCACCGGCTCCAGCCTGATGCCGCAAAAGAAAAATCCCGACGCGCTTGAACTGCTGCGCGGGAAATCCGCGCGGCTGCAAGGGCACCTGCAGACGCTGCTCACGCTCATCAAGGGGCTGCCGCTGACCTACAACCGCGATTTGCAGGAAGACAAGCCACCAGTGTTTGACGCGCTCGACCAGCTTGCGCTCGGGCTGGAAGTGCTGGCGCGCGTCATCGAAGGGCTGGAGCCCAACGCCGAAGCCTGCGCTGCCGCGGCGAGCGACCCGCTGCTGCTGGCGACGGATTTGGCCGACCACCTCGTGCTCGAAGGCGTGCCGTTCCGCGAGGCGCACCACGCCGTCGGCGCGCTCGTCGCGCTCGCGGAAAAGCTGGAAACGCCGCTGCACGAACTGCCCGAGGCCGAGGCGCGGAAAGTGGCGCCCAAGCTCGGGGAAAACTGGCGGGACATCTTTAACGTGCCGCGCGCGCTGGCCGCGCGCGAAAAACCCGGCATGCCCGGGCCGAAGCAGACCGCCGCCCAGCTCACCCGGTGGAAGAGCGCGTTGAAGTCTTGACCGGGAAAACAACCCGCGATTGACAAACCGTTTTTATTAATTCAAAAGCATGCTTCCCATGAACCCGTTGCGCACCCGCCACCCGCTGCCTGCCTGCTTTGTCGCCATGACGAAGCAGGCGTGGGCGGTGCGCGTCCAGCGCGCGGCGCGGTTCTGAGGTTGAGTCGGTTCTTTTATCCTCCAACCCGCCCAGCGTCTTGCCGGCGGGTTTTTTCATTCCCCCGTCGGCAGGCGTTTCCGCTCCCAATCTCCAGCCCATGAACACCACCTCCGCCAGCCCGGCCGCCAATCAGCGCATGCGCGTCATCACCGCGTTTGCGGTGGTGTACATTGCGTGGGGCTCGACGTATCTCGCGATTCGCGTGTGCGTGGCGGTGTTGCCGCCGTTTTTGATGGCGGGCATCCGGTACCTGATTGCCGGGAGCCTGCTGTATGCGTGGCTGTGGTGGCGCGGCGAAGGCCGGCTCACGGCGCGGCAATGGCGCGAAGCGGCCATCACCGGCGCGTTGCTGCTCGCAGGCGGCAACGGCCTAGTGTGCTGGGCGGAGCAAACGGTGAATTCCAGCCTGGCGGCGCTCATCCTCACCTCGGCGCCGATTTGGTTCGCCGTGTTTGACACCATCCGCCCAGGCGGGCGGCGGCCACAGTTCAACACCGTCGCCGGGATTATCGTCGGCTCGGGCGGCGTGGTGCTGCTGGTGTTCGGGCAACCTGTGCACAACGGAGGCGCGACCTCCCTGGCCGGCGCTTGCGCGCTGGTGGCGGCATGCGGATTTTGGGCCGGCGGTTCGCTCTATAACAAATATTACACGCAGCCGGCTTCGCCCTGGATGTCCACCGCGGCGCAAATGTTGTGCGGGAGTGTGGCGAATCTGCTGGTGGGTACGGTGGCCGGGGAATGGCCGACGCTGCATTTAAGTCAGGTGACGGCCACTGCGGGGGTGGCGTTCGCCTACCTGATTATTTTCGGCTCCATCCTGGGCTTCAGCGCGTATGTCTGGCTGCTCACGCATTGCGCCCCGGCGAAAGTGGCGACTTATGCGTACGTGAATCCCGTCATCGCGACACTGCTGGGCTGGCTGGTTCTCGGCGAACCGCTGACGCCAACCATTTGCCTGGCGGGAGGCATTATCCTCACCGGTGTGCTCATCGTGCAGTGGCCGCAGCGGCCAAAACCGGCTACTTGAGCCAACCCGCCCAGAAGTCGTGCCAGTCGTCGAAGTCGTTGAGCGTGGCGGCGTCGGGGGCATTGCATTCGAGGGTGATGGCACCCTTGGAGAAAATGTCCCCGCGCGCCTCGTCGGTGTGGTGATAATGCAGGATGGCGGTGTTGATATGGTGAATGGTCGCGGCGTCGAGCTTCGCTCCCGGCTGCTTTTGGAGCCAGGCCTCGAGTTGGAGGTAGCTCGGCTTGCTTTTCATGAACTCGAGAAAGGCGTCCATCGGCACGTGGAGGGCCTTGAGCAGCATGGCATCAAAACCCTTGCCGACCCAATAGCCGTCGGCGAGGAGGCCGGCGTTGGCGAGCGAGGCCTTGAGCCAGAAGCGCGGGAGGTGCAAAATTCCGAGCGGGCCGGTGACCCGCGAGCTGATGAGGGGAGGCATCTTTTTCATGGCGGGAATCTGAATTCTTCAAAATCCAAAGCATAGCCGCAAAGATGCGCAAGAGGAGCAAAATTTGGCGAAAGACCACGATTTTCCTTTTGCGTCTTTTGGCGGCCAAACTGCTTGGCGTTCTTTGCGCCTTTGCGTTAAAGGTAACCTTCATGCCTCGCGCCGCCGCCCCCGCCACCCTTGCCGTGCCGCCCGCCATCCGGGCACGGGAGGCCGCGCGCACGGCAGTGCTGACGGAGACGCTCGGCCAGCTTTATCCGGAGCCAACGGCCGTGGTTTTCGAAATCGGCTGCGGGCACGGGCATTTTCTGGCCGCGTTAGCCGCAGCGAACCCCACGGCAAACTACCTTGGCGTGGATGTCGTCAAAAAACGCATCGAGCGGGCGCAGCGCAAGCGGCGGCGGATGAATTTGGCCAACCTGGCGTTTTTGCATGCCGACGCAACACAGACGCTGGCCGCCCTGCCCGCCCGGGTGCGGCTCGCGGGCGTTTTCGTGCTATTCCCCGACCCGTGGCCGAAAAACCGGCATTTTGCGCGCCGGGTGTTGCAACCCGCGATGCTCGATGCCTTGGCCGAGCGCGCGCAGTCCGGCGCGTGGCTGGCCTTGCGCACCGACCATGCGGGATATTTGGACTGGGCACGCGCGCAAATCGAAAAGCATCCGGCGTGGAAGCTGGCACCGGAATTGCCCTGGCCCTTTGAGCATCCGACGTATTTCCAGGAACTCAAAGGGCCGCATCAATCGCTGATGGCGGTGCGCCGATAGCGAAAACCTTATCGCGTCTGCATTTTGTTCAACTCGTAATCTTTGTGCAGCAGGTGGTAATCGAGCGTGAGCTTGAGGGCGGTGCGCAGGTCGGTCTTCGGTTTCCAGCCGAGGTGTTTTTCGGCTTCCTTGACGGACGGGACGCGGTGGGTGACGTCCTGGTAGGCCGCGCCGTAGTATTCCGCGCTGGAAACGTCCTCGAGCTTGATTTTCTTTTTGATGTCCTTGTAGCCGGGATATTTGGAAATGAGGTCGAGGAGCATCTCGGCAAGTTCGCGCACGGAGAAATCCATCTTCGGGTTGCCGACGTTGAAAATCTTTTTCGACGCGCAGCCGTTTTTGTTCTCAATCATGCGCGTGATGGCGTCCACGCCGTCGTCGATGAAGGTGAACGAGCGGCGCTGCTTGCCGCCGTCCACGAGCTTGATGGGGCGGCCGTGGATGACGTTGTGCAGGAACTGGGTGACGACGCGCGAGGAGCCTTCCTTGGGCTCGTTGATGTCGTCGAGCTTGGGGCCGACGAAGTTGAAGGGGCGGAAGAGCGTGTAGTCGAGCCCGGCGGTTTCGCCATAGGCGTAGATGACGCGGTCGAGGAGCTGTTTGATGCAGGAATAAATCCAGCGCTGCTTGGGAATCGGGCCGAGGACGAGGTTGCTGGTGTATTCGTCAAACTCCTTGTCCGGGCACATGCCGTAAAGCTCGGAGGTCGAGGGGAAGACGAGCCGCTTGCGGTGCTTGACGCACTTGCGGACGATTTCGACGTTGGCCTCGAAGTCCAGCTCGTAGACGCGGATGGGGTCCTTGACGTAAAGGGCGGGCGTGGCGATGGCAACGAGCGGGACGACGGTGTCGCACTTGCGGACGTGGTATTCGATCCACTCCTTGTTGATGGTGATGTCGCCCTCGAAGAACTTGAAGCGCGGGTGGTCGAGGCAGTGCTCGAGCTTGGTGGTGGCCATGTCCATCCCATAAACTTCCCAGTCGTGGGAATTTAGGATGTGCCAGGTGAGGCTGTTGCCGATGAAGCCGTTGACGCCGAGGATGAGGACGCGGTGGGGCATGAAATAAAGGCGGAGTGTTTTGGTGCTCTAGTTCCTAGTGCTTAGTTAGTTAAGTAAACACTACCCCTCGCTTGCGCAAGCCTTGGATAAGGTGATTTGCCGCGGGTGGCGCGCCAAATAAGCAGCGCAGAGCCTCCGGACCCGCCTAATCCTGCATCCTCAATCAATCCACCCTAAGCGAGTTGAGGATGCCACAGCCCGGCTCGTTGTTTCACTCCAAGCGCGGCAGGCGCGGGGCGTCCTCGGCGGGCTTTTTCCCGATGGCGGCCGTTTTCGACAGCATATGCCGCAAGGGGTCCTGATAGGAAAGCATGCGGTCGGTGTTGGCGTCCAGGGACCGCGCCAGCTTGTTGAGGGACTCGTTGATGGATTCGCCGAGCGTGTGAATGGCCGCCCCGAGCGTGCCAAAGCCGGTGTGGAGCAACTGGTTGGTCTTGCGCTGCTCGAAAATCATCGCGAACTGAAAATTCGTCTGCGCCTTGCGCACGATGCCCATGAACCGGGCGGCCGAGGGCCGGGCGTCGGGCAACTGGCTTTCATGCACCAGCAGGGGCATCACCGACGGGCCGCCGAGCCGCAGCAACTCGCCGGCCTCCTGGTTATGGACGCTGACATTGCGCTGCAGGTGCTCGACTTCGTTTTTGTAGGCGGCGAGTTCGTTGGCGGCGCATTCGACCCGGTCCCAAAACGGGGCGAAGGCGCCCTCGGCAAATTCCTTTTCGGCGGCGTCGAGGTGTTTTTCGGCGTCGGCGACATGGGTCGTGATCTCAGCGCAGGCTTTTTGCGTTTCCGTCTGAAGTCCGCGCAGGTAACTGACCTTCTGCAAAATCACGTCCGGGGCCTCCCCCGGTTCGGGCGCGAGCCCCAGCTTCCGCTCAATGACCCACCGGGCGCCATACGCCAGCACGCCGCCGCCGAGGGCGAAAACAAAGCACCACTGGACGATTTGCAGCAAGCCATCCATCACGGTCAGGAATCCGCCGCCTTCGTCGTGCCAGGTGGACACCGCCGAGGCCACGCCCAGCAGCAGGCCGAATACGCCGCCGCCCAGCGCGCACCTCACCGCCAGGTCTTCCTTGGATTTCATAGGCTGGCAAATGGTAGCTGCTGCGGCACAAAGGCCAAAGCTAAAAACCCCGCAGCCGTGCAAAGGTCGCCATTGTTATGAATAGCCAAGAGCGGGATATGCTCGAACCGCCCCGCTGGAGCTAAACCGCCACTTCAATGTAAGCGGTTTCCGAATGAGGCGTTGGAACTTTCTCGCCCGATTCCTTCAGGTTCTCCAAATGCAAATCAATCGCCTCGCGAATGAGGCCAAGAACCTCCTTGCGGGACTCTCCCACCGCCACACACCCCGGCAAATCAGGAACGTAAGCTCCCCAGGAAGTCGGGCCCTTTTCCAAAACAATGGCGTATTTCATAAGTCCAATTGTGACTGTTTTCCGATGCTTTTCAAGGTTCCAGGCGGGATGTCCACCCCGGGTTGCCCGGCGACTGTGACGGTGCCGGGTTTCGCGGGGTGGCGCAATTGGCGATGGCTTCCCTTGGTGCGGACGATTTGCCAGCCATCCTGATGTAGCAGGCGCAAAACATCGCGGACTTTCATGCGGGATCAGCGCAGCTCCGACCCGGAATCGGCGTCGAGGATTTTGAAGTTCTCGACGTGGTAGGCGGGGTCGGCGCGGAAGGCGAGGTTGACGTGGTAAGCCTGTTCGAAGTCGAGCAGGTGCCGCTCGTCCTCGGTGCGCAGGCGCTCGAGGTTGGCCGGATGCAGCAGCACGCGGAAACGCAGCTCGCGGCCCTGGTTCTCGGGGCGCAGGCGCAGGCGACGCACGTGCGAGAGCAGGCGGCGCTGGATTTCCACGCTCATCGAGCGGGCGCTCTTGACCATGCCGCGGCCGTGGCAATACGGGCAGCCGGTGTAGATGCCGGAGGCGTTCGACTGCTCGTGGCGCTGGCGCGACATCTGCATGATGCCGAGCGCGGAGATGGGCAGGACGTGGCTCTTGGCCTTGTCCTTCTCCATTTCCTGGCGCATGCGGTTGTACACGGCCTGACGGTCGCGCGGCCGTTTCATGTCGATGAAGTCGAGGATGATGAGGCCGCCGATGTTGCGCAGGCGGATTTGGCGCGCGGCCTCGCTGGCGGCCTCGAGGTTGGCCTGGGTGATGAAGTTGCCAGCGTCGCGCGAGCCCTTGTGGCCGCTGGTGTTGACGTCGATGGCCACGAGCGCCTCAGTTTCCTCGATGACGATTTCGCCGCCGCTGGGCAGCGGCACGCGGCGCTGGAAGGTTTGCTCAATCTGACGCTCGATGTTGTAGCGCTCGAAGATGGGCACGCTTTCGCGGTAGAGCTGGATCTTCGACTGCGAGCGCTGCGAGATTTCGCCGACGAGGTCGAGCACGCGCTCGTAGTCCTTCTGGTTGTCCACGAGCACGCGGTCAATGTCCTCGGTGAGGAAGTCGCGCACGGTGCGCTCGACGATGTCGGGCTCCTGGTAGAGCATGACGGGCGAGGGCTTCTTCATCTGCTCCTGCATTTCGTCCCAGCGCTTGAGGAGCATGTGCAAATCTCGGATGAAGTAGGCCTGGCGCTTGCCCTCGCCGGCGGTGCGCACGATGACGCCCATGCCTTCGGGGATGGTGAGTTCGCGCAGGATTTTCTTCAGGCGCTCGCGCTCGCGGCGGTCCTCGATTTTGCGCGAGATGCCGCACTGGCCCGAGAAGGGCATGAGCACGAGGAAGCGGCCCGGCAGGGCGATGTTGGTCGTGGTGCGCGGGCCCTTGGTGCCGATTTGCGTCTTGGTGATCTGCACGACGATGTCGGTGCCGATCGGGTACAGGCGCGGGATGTCCTTGAGGGAAATCTTCTCCGCGCGGCGGCGCTGTTCCTCGGATTGGTTTTCGCGGACGATTTCCACCGCGCTGTCGTTGGCGGCGGGGAGGATGTCCCAATAATGCAGGAAGGCGTTCTTGGGCAGGCCGATGTCCACAAACGCCGCCTTGAGGCCGGGTTCGAGATTCTGGATGCGGCCCTTGAAGACGGCGCTGACGAGGCGGTTTTCGCCCGCGCGTTCGACCTCGAATTTCTCGAGCACGCCGTCCACCAGCAGCGCGACGCGCTTTTCGAGCGGTTCGGCGTTGATGATAAGCTCGCGGTAGGGCCGGTTTTCCTCGCCCTTGAAGGTGTCGATGATGCGGCGGAGCAGCGGACGCGCTTTTTTGGCGCGGGCGCGGGCGTCGTCGCGGAGCTGGCCGGTTTCGATGAGTTCGGGCTCGGCTTCGAGCGGCGGCTGGTGCATCTGCTCCTCGGGCGGGAGCGGGGGAGCGGCCGGTTCGTCCGGCTGGTCGCCGTGGTCGTGCGTGTCGGCCTCGTCGTGGCCGTAGTAAATCTCGTCCGCGGAGTCCGCGGCGGGGGAATCTGGGTCTGGCATGGAAGTCGTGAGTTAGGGATTAAGTGAAGGGAAGAAGATAGGCTGGCTCAAACTGGCACGCGCTAGACCGCCTCGCGGCTATAGCGGTGCACACTTTGCACCAGGCCCATGAGGATGCAGCATCCGAGCACGAAGGAACCTCCGTAGCTCATCAGCGGCAGCGGCATGCCTTTGACCGGCATCAACCCTTGCACCATCCCGATGTTCACGAACACATGCACCATATAGAGCACCGCCACGCCCACGCACAACAGTCGTCCGAACCGGTCGCGTGCGAGCCAAGCAATGCGCAAAGTGTTGCCCAACAGGATGGCGTAAAGGCCAAGGATGGCCAGGCCGCCGATAAAACCCGTCTCCTCGAGGAAGACGGCCATAATAAAATCGCTGGCCGCCACTTTGGACGGCAAGTAACCCAGGCGGGCCTGGGTACCGTTTTCATAACCTTTGCCGGACAGGCCACCGGTGCCCACGGCAATCAAAGATTGTTTCTGATTCCAGGTGACCCCGATGCCCTGCGGGTCCACGTCTTCGGGGTCCAAAAAAGAGGCCACGCGGTCGCGTTGGTAATCTTTGAGCGGCAACCAAGAGCGCTTTTGATACGAGCCCAGCCGGTCGGCCAAGGTCAGGTGGTTGTCCGCCAAATAATTGCCGTATTCCCGCGGGGTCATCGCACCCGACAAAACTTTCGTTTCATTTTCGCCCAGCCCGCGGATGAGCGCCAGACCGTTTGACTGCAAAAAGTCCTTGTATTCGGCCACGCTGGTCTTGCCCTGCAGCACGCGCCCGGTCTGGACAAAATTTTCGTAGTGCTTGATGTCGGACCGCAAAATCAGCAAACCGACCACAAACAGCACGCACACCGTCGCGAAAAATCGCGCGGAGAGGTTGGAAACATAGAGGAGGGCGAACACCGTCGGAAACAGGGCCAGGCTGGAGCCTAAGTCCGGCTGGAGAAAAATCAACATCATAGGCACGGCCACAACCAGGGCCACCTTGCCCAGCATGGCCAGGGAATCGCGGATGCTTCCGAGTTCGGATTTGGCCAGGATAAAGGAGAGGGTGATGAGGGTGCTGATAATCGCAAACTCCGATGGCTGAATAGTATAGGAACCAATTCCCAGCCAGCGACGCCCGCCTGAACGCACCTCACCTAACGGTGTCCACAATAGCAAAAGAAAGAGCACGCCCGCGATGTAGATCAGCCAGGCATTTTTCTGCCAAACGTGGTAGTCGAAGGTGGAGATGCCAACGTAGAGCGCCCCGCCGAGAGCCAGCCAGACCAACTGTAGCTCCCATTGATTGCTGTTCGCCCACGACCGCTGGGCGGATTTGATAAAGATAACGCCCAACGTGCCCAAGACCATAAGGATGGTGGGGTTGATCCAATCCACGCGCCGGATGCGCGGGGGCAGATACGTCTGCATCAGCGGGCCTCGGGCGCCGTGCGACACACTGGCGGAAAAATCGGGCATGAATTAAAGCGTGCTCGGGTGCTTAAGTGCTCGGTTCTTAGTGAAAGTTTCCCACTGAGTCGAATTTATCCCGCGAGCGTTTCAGCCCAATCGCATAAAGCCGGCAAAGGCCGGGCCTCGTGGATTTTTTGCTGAAACTGGGCGCAGGCCGCGGCGGTGGCGGGATCGGCCAGCAGCCCGCGCAGTTTTTCCATGGCGGCGGCGGCGGAAAAGTTGCCGTAACGCAAGCGGGCGCCCACGCCCAGGCGTGCGAGTCGCGCGGCGTTGTCGGGCTGGTCGTGCGCGCGGGGGACGACGAGCTGCGGCACGCCCGCCGCCAGCGCCTGCACGGAGGTGCCAATGCCGCCGTGATGCACCACGGCGCGGCAACGGGAAAAGACTCGCTCAAAGGGGGCATGCGCGATGGCCAAAAAATTGCCGTCGGATTTTGCATCCGTGAAGGCCGGCCCGACGAGCAGCCCGCGCGCGCCGAGCGCCGAGGTGGCCGCGCGCGCAACCGCGGCAAACTTTTCGGTGTCGAGATTGGCCGAGCCGTGCGTCCACAAAATCGGCGGTTCCCCGGCGGTGAGAAAATTTTCCAATTCCGCCGGCAGCGGCGGCGGATTATCCTGCGCCGGTTCGCGCGGGAAGCCGAACTGGCGGACGGGGCGCGGCCAGTCGGGCTGCGCCGGCCCATACCAATCGGGAAACAGCGCGGCGACACCGTCGGCGCCGTTCCAGAGCTCCGGATAAATTTCGCGCAACGGTCGCAGGCCGCGGGTGGCGCGGTAGGCGTTGACGGACGCCAGCAATTTGCGCGCGAGCAGGAAGTCCGACAGCCCAAACAGCCCGCGCTTCACCCAATCCGGCGCACGGCGCAGCCAGTCCAAGCCCTCGAGAAACACCGGGCAATCGCCAGCGCTGCGCAGGCACATCGGCTGCAGGTGCAGCAGCAGGCGCGGGAGGCGGCGTTGCTCCGCCCAGGTGAAAGCACCGGTGCCGAGTGTGGTGCCGACGACCAAATCGAAATTTCCCGCAGTGTGGTCCAAGACCGCGGCATAGCGCGGGAGCGAGGCGATCATCAACTCGATGACCAACTCCGACCCGGCGCGCGGTTGCCACAGGCGCGGGTCGCGCAACCCGCGGGAAAACTCCTCCACCGTGCCGATATCGAGCGCGGCCCAGCCCCGTGATTCGACCAGGCGTCGATAATAAGGCGTGATAATGAAGGTGATGCGATGGCCGCGCGCCGCCAACCCGCCCGCCAGCCACAATACGGGGCGCACGTCGCCCTCGCTGCCGAACGGGGCGAAAAGAAGGGAAAGCGGCCGGGACATGGGAGTTCAGCCGCCGAAGCGCGCCCGAAAGATGCCTTGGACGATTTCCTTCCAGGTGGCGGGGCGCGCCCCCCGCGCGCGCATGGCGGCACCGATGGCGAAGCAGATCTCCCAGCGCCGCAGGGCCAGCCGGCGTTCCTCGGTGGCGGAACGGCCCGGGTCGCGAATGATGGAGGCCGCCGCCTTGACGCCCGCCGCCCCGAGCACCCGCAGATTGCGGCCCGCGCGCAAATCGTCGCGCGAAGGACAGCGCACGGTGATGCGCCCAAAATGGAACTCCGGCATGGTGCGCGCCAATTGATCAATCGCGGCGGAAAGTTCCGGCGTGATCAACTCGGTGGTGGCATCGAGGGCGTAGGCTCCATCGCTGGGCTGGGCGATTTCGGACAATTGAACGACCTCGCCCGCCGCCGGCGTGTCGGCGATGCGCGCGGCATGCTTGGCGAGAAAGATGCGCCCGCTGCACAGGGCCCGCGTGTCAGAGAGGATGAGGTAGTCGAGCTTGTGGCGGCCATCGCCGGTGACGGCGGGGAAGCGCGCCTCGGCCACGGCGAGTATGCGCCCAGCCGGGGCGTCCGGCTCGCGGGCATACCAGAGGGAAAATTCCGCGCCCGGGACATATTCCTGCGCGATGACCGCGCCGATGTTGTTGGCAAAATATTTTGCCGCCTCGGCACGGCTGCGGCAAACGCCAACGCCCAAACCCTGGCCGCCCACATCGCGCTTGAGCACCACGGGCCAGGGCAAGCCGGTTTTCGACCTCCACGCGTCGAGTTCGCCGGCGCGGGCGTCGGCGACGGCGAGGGAAGCGGCCTTGGCCGGCGGCAGGAGCGTCCACTGGGGCAGCGCGCCGCCGATGCCCGCCAGCGCCCGCAAAAACGCGGCCTTGGGCGCGCCAACAAAGCCGCCGCCATGAAATTGGCGATTGGCGCAGGTGAAGACACGGCCGCCGCCGCTTTTTTTGGCGAGACGGATGAGACTCGGCAAGATGGGGGCCTGCACCAGCCACGACGGCCAAAACTCCCACTGGGTAAGCCGCCGCCAGCGCGAGCGCCACAACCGCCGCCCGCGCCAGGTGCACAGCGGCTGCACAATGTGCAGGACCGTCAGCACGACCACCACGCAAATCACGACGACGAAGAGCGCCGCCTTTTCATAGTGCTCAATCATCGCGAACATCTCGTAGCCAAACAACGAGGCGGTCCAGACGAAGAGGGGCGTGAAGAGCAAATTCGAGATGACGAGCGCGATGAACATCCGCCAGAACGGAAACCGCAGAATGCCCGCGCACATGAACACCGGCAGACGGCTGGCGGGCACGAAACGGGAGACAAACACGATCCAGGTGCCGCGCTCGTTAAACAACACGGTCATGCGCTGCAGGTCACTTTCCTTGATGGCCCAGCGAAAGAGCGGATGCTGCAGCGCGGGCGCGCCCAAGCGCCGGCCGACAAAATAATACATGAGATTGCCCGCGAAGATGGCGGCGAGCAACGCGCCCATGACCGGCCAGAATCCAAGGACGCCGCGGGCCACCAGCAGACCCGCGCCGATGCAGGTGGCGTCTTCGCCAAACAGGGAAAGCAACCCCACGATGAACAACAGCATTGCTTCATAGGTGCGGCTCGATGGTCCGGTGATGACAACGCCTTTGCGCGATTCCAGCAAGCGCTGGGGCGCGGCCTCGGCCTTGGTGCGTTCCTCGCCACGCTCGGCGCGCTCGATAAAATCGGTGATGGCCGGCACGACCAATTCCGGATGCCGCAGGCCGGCGGAGTGCCCCCCGGGGATGACGACCAGCTGGCTCTGCGGCACGATGCGGTAATTCTCCTTCGCCGAAGCCAGCGTCGCGGTAAAATCGTCCTGCGCGTGGACGATGAGCATGGGGTTGTGGTAGCCACTGAGGAGGTCGCGCAGGCCGTCGTGGTCGGTGTCCCAGAAAATGCGCACCGAGGCGAAATTGAACGGCCCGGAGTCGAGCAGGCCAAAATGCGGCAGCAACACCCGCGCCGCATTGAAGGCGCCGAGTTGCGCGCCGTAAATGGCGTGGTTGAGCATGGGGTCGCCCAGCCATTGGAATTCCACGGTGCCGATGGCGTCGAGCAGCGTGAGCGACTGGACGCGCTCCGGCACATTGTCGGCGAGTTCGAGCGCAATCGCGCCGCCGATGCCGTAGGCGATGAAATGCGCGCGCTGGATGTGGAGCGCGGCCAGAAATTCGTCCAGCTCGTTGGCATAGGTGAGCGGGGAATAATCCGGCAAGTCCGGCCCGTCGGACGAGCCGAAGCCGGGCAAGTCGGGCACGATGACGCGGAATTTGGCCGAGAGCGCCTTGGCCAGGGCGTCGCGGTCGTGGTCGGTGGGGATGCTGCCATGCAAGAGCACCACGACCGGCGCGGAAGGATTGTCCGGCGGGCGCAAATCGCGGTAATAAACCGTGGTGGTGGAGCCGAGCGGGTCGCCGTCGGCGTCAATGATCAGCACCTCGACGGATTCCTGGCCAGGCAACGGCGCCCCGGTGGCGGGCACCAGCTCGCGCCAGAGATAAGAGAGCGCCAGCAGCACCAGGAAAATCCCCAGCAGCCGCCAGCGCTTGCGTTTAGGTAGCCAGGCCGGCACGGAAACAAATAAATGAGGCAGGGCCTAGAACCTAGGCAGTGAAAGCCCGGTTGGAAAGCACGAATGGGCCGGGACGCAACGCCGGAACGGCGTGGCCCAAAGAAAAACCGCCCGGCAGCCGAAGCCACCGGGCGGTTCAAACCAGTCAACAAGAACGGACTAACTGCAATTTAGAACGTGATCTGGAGGCGGGTGCGGAACCCGTCAACCTCGGCGCGAGGGCCGGTCAGGTTGTTCATGTTCGTACCACGGTTGTTGAAGACCGAGTACTCATAGCCGACCGACCACTTGAGGCTGTTGCCCATGATGTACCAGTTCAAGCCGATGTAGTACTGCTGGGCGTCGTTGAACAGCGTGCCGCCGACGGAGGGATTATGGCCATCGCGAACCACGTCACTGAGGGTGGCGCCGCGGCCGTCGGTATTCAGGTAGCTATAACGGAACACGACTTCCCACTGGGGGGTGATCATGTACGAGGGCGTAATGGTGATGGCGAGCGGGTTGGCGCGGCTGGAGACGGTGCCGGCGGCGTTGGCGCGACCGTTCGTCACCATGGCCTGCTCGAATTCCGCCGCGAGGTCGAAATTACCATAGTGCAAGGTCATGTAGGGGTTGTAGGCGTAAACCGAGTTGGATTGATTCGGCGTGCCGGCCACCGCGTTGCTGTTGCCTTCGGACGAATAGCCGTAGTTCAAGCCCACCTTGTAGCCAACGTCGCCCATCGTGCCCGCGTAGGCGCCATAGAGCCAGTAGGCGAACTTGTTAAAGCCGCCGGCATTGGTGTATTGCTCGGAGGATTGCGCGCCATTGGTGAACGCAACCCCGTAGGTCAGGCCGGCGATCTGGTCAATTTTGCCGTCCCAGAAGATGCCGACGTGGTGATTGGCGAAGCCGATGCGGGAGGTCTCGCCTTTGTAGGTCTCGTCGAAGTAGCGGCTGCCGAGCGAGCGCTCGATGGGTTTGACGGCGTTGGCGGAGGTCGTTTCTTCCAAGCCGAACATCACCTTGGTGAAGCCGACCGACATCGTGCCGCTGGCTTCGTCAATTTTCTTGGTGATGAGCGCCTTTTCAAAGAGGCTCCAGGCGTCGCCCAAGCCGGCTTGCGGAGCGCCGGGAACCTGCGCGCCGGTGGCCATATCCATCAGGATTTCACCGCCCCAGCCATTGCCGAGGTCGGCGATGGCGCCGATGTGGGCGCGGCGAATTAAAAATTCGTTGTTGGACGTCGGGTTGGAATTACCCGCCCCCTTGTCTTCGGTGGTCATCATGTCCAGCTGGATTTGCAAGTCGCCTTCCAGCGTCAGTTTCTTGACGTTGGGGTCTTTGGCGACCACGCCCACGGTGGAGGAGGATTTGGCGACGCCATCGGCGTCGGCCTGGGAGATAACGCCCTTCTTGACCAGCAGATCAAGCGTGGCCTTGTCCTGCGCTTGCGCGGGCAGGGTGCCGAAAGCAGCAACGCCCGCGAGCAAGCCGAGCATTTTCAAGGAATGAATATTCATAAGGTTCAGGGTTTGCGGTAGGTTTAAGCGCGAGTAATTGCGCGCTGGGCAGGGGTTTTAATGTAACGATGTTACAGAATTATGGCGGCCTAGTTACATTTCGGTCTATTTTGGGCCGAAATCACCTCAGCCCCGAGCCCCAATTCGCCCATAACCTTCTCGATAGGAATGGCTTAGCGGATGCCAAATGAGCATTTTCCTGAACTTTGCGGCAGATATTTTCCGATGAGGAACTTTTCCCGTCGAGCCAAGGCGGTGGGCCCTACGTGATAATTGCTGCTCATCAAAGCGGATTTCCGCAGGATTCCGGCCGGCTTGCGCAGCCAGCCAGCCAACCAAGTCGTGTTTCAATACCGGCTCGTCATCGGCGACATTGAAAACGCCCCCGGCTATTTCCGGCGGCGCTTGCAGGCAGGCCTGGATGGCGCGGACCGCATCGTCGAGGTAAAGCAGGTTGACCCAGTGTCCGCCGCCACCGGGAAAAATTTTTTCGCCCGCGCACAGGGCGTCGAGCAAATGGTGCCGGCCCGGACCGTAAAGCCCCGCGAGGCGCAGAATCCACACGCGCCGCACCCAGGCGCGGGGCAGATTAAGGAAAAACTCCTCGGCCTCGCGCAGCACCGCTCCGGCTTGGCTGAGTTGGGAAGCAACTGGCGCCGAGGTTTCGTCCACCCACTCGCCGTCCGTCTGCGGGTAGACTCCGGTAGAACTGGTAAAGACCAAATCGCGGGCCGGCGCGGCGCCGGTGGCGGCCGATTGCTCCAGCCAGTGTGCGATGGACTGCGCGCCTTCAATAAAAGAGTGCCGATAGCCCGCCGCGCCGGAACCGGCAGGCGACACGCAATTGATGACCGCCTGGCTGGCCGGGTCGAGCCTACCATGCCAAGCGGAGGCGGCCAAGTCCGCCGCCACCGCGGGGACCGCCCCCATCGCCTGCAGTTCGGCCACGCGCGCCGGGTTGCGGGTCAAGGCACCCACCCGCCCGCCCGTGGACAAGGTCTGGCGCGCCAGCGCGGTGCCCAGATAGCCGCAGCCAAGGATAAGCATGGGAGTAACAAACACTTCCCCGCGTGGCCTTCAATTTTTATCCTTGCCCCTTGGGCCAAAATGCGCTTCTTTATCCGGCTCAACACTCATTTTCCCGCCGTCATGGAACAAACCACCGAAAAGCCGCGCTCCAAAAAGCCGGAGGAGTTCACCTTCTTCGACACTGAATTGCTCATCCGCCACGTGACGGACACGGGTAAAATCCTGCCCCGGCGCATCACCCAGTTTTCCGCCCGCCAGCAGCGCCATGTCACGAAGACCATCAAGCGCGCGCGCGCTTTGCTGTTGATGAAGTAAGCTTCGCCGGCGGAGTGAATTTTCGGTTTTGGCAACGGTGCCGCTGGTCTGGCTGGCTGACTGCCGGCCCTAATGCCGTGAACGATGCCTGACCTCTGTCCAACGGACGAACCTCCAGCGATCCTGCCGCCGAATGCCGAAGGGGTGGGCCGCGCCGCGGAATTGCTGCGGGCGGGCGAAGTGGTGGCGCTGCCGACCGAGACGGTTTACGGCCTTGCGGCCCACGCGCTGGATGAGCGCGCCGTGCGCTATGTATTTGCAATCAAGGGCCGACCCTTGATTGACCCGCTGATTGTCCACGGACTCGATTTGGATTTTTTTGCGCCACTCGCGCATTTTACGCCGCTGGCCCGCAAGCTCGCGGAGTCCTGCTGGCCAGGGCCGCTGACCCTGGTCGTGCGCAAGACTTCCGCTGTGCCGCTGCTAGTGACGGCCGGGCGCGACACCGTGGCCCTGCGCGCGCCCGCGCACCCGCTGATGCGCGCCGTGATTGAGCGCTGCCGCCTGCCGTTGGCCGCACCCAGCGCCAACCCATTTGGCTACCTGAGCCCGACGCGGGCCGAACACGTGCGCGATTCGTTTGGGGGGCGGGTGCCGTGGATACTCGATGGCGGGGCCTGCGCGCTGGGATTGGAGAGCACGATTTTGGAGGTGAGCAACCCAACTGCGGCGCCACGTATTTTGCGGCCCGGGCCCATCACCGCCCAAGCCTTGTCACAAATTCTCGGCGTGGCAGTGGAGACCGAACCGCCGGCGCCTGTCGCCAGTGATGCCGGTTTGGTCGCGCCGGGTATGCTGGCCCGGCACTATAGCCCCCGCACGCCGCTGGAGTTGCTGGAGGCCGGCAGGACCCCCGAATCGCCGCCAACGGGCCGACGCGCGGCATGGGTAAAGCTGAAACGACCCGTATCCGGCGAAGACGCCACCCGCGGCACGGAAATTTTCTGGCTCAGCGAAGATGGCAGCCTGCCCGTGGCGGCCCGCGCGCTCTACGACTTGTTACGCCGGCTCGACGGCATGGGGTTCGAAAAAATCTGGTGCGACCGCGCCCCGGAGTCCGGGTGGGGACTGGCGCTCAATGACCGGCTGCAGCGGGCGGCGGGCCGAGGCTAAGCCGGCCGCGAGAAGCTAGCTTTGACTCTGTTCGGAAGGCGGCGCCTGGTTCTCGGCCTGGCCCGCGGGCGCAGCCTCGCCTTCGGCGGCTTGGCGCTCGTCCTCGTGCATATAATAGTTGCGGTAGGACTTGTCGTAGTAGTGCGTGTAGTAGTAGCTGGCCGAGGTCAGGCTGATTTGATTCAGGATGGCGCCGTAGACCGGGACATTGCCCTGCATAAGGCGCGAGAGATTGATTTTGGCAACCTTGCGCTTGACGGTGTTGAACTTGATGACGTAGAGCACGCCGTCCACGTTGGGCAGAAGATTGAGAGCGTCGCTGACGGCGCCGAGCGGCGGCGAGTCAATAAAGACACGGTCATACTGCTGGCGCATGCGCGTGATGAAGTCGGCGAACTCACGGCTGTTGAAGATTTGCGTGGGATTATTGGTGCGGCCGCCAGTGGGCATCACGTCCAGGCCGGGATAGAAATCCTTCACGATGCATTCCTCAAAGGGGCGGCCTTCGCGCAAGTGGGTGATAAGGCCGACGTCATTGACCTCGCGACCAAGGGACTTGGCGACGTTGGGCATGCGCAAGTCGCAGTCGATCAGGAGCACGCGCTCGGCGTGCATCGCGTAAGTGAGCGCGAGATTCGTCGTCATGAACGACTTGCCCTCGGAGGGCACCGTGGAGGTGACAAGGATGACGCGGGCGTTCTTGGAGGCTTCGTTGAGCTTGAGGCTCGAATAAATGGAGCGGAACGCCTCAGTGATGCGCCGGTCGGCATTGGACGCGACGGCTTGCGCCTTTTCGCTGGCATTGAGGTGCGCGATGCGCGGCAGAATGCCAATAAGCGGCAGGCCGACGTAGCTCTCGATGTCGAAGGCTGACTTGATACGGTCGTCGAGAAAGGCCACAAGGAAGGCCATACCGATGCCACCCATGAGACCGATAACGATGCCGCCGAGCACGAGATAGGGGGTCTTGGGCCAAATCTGGGTGACGGAGCCTTTGGCGCTGTCCACCGGCAGATAGCTTTCGCTGTTGTCGAGCACCTTCATCGTCTGCTGCTCAACATTGCGCTGCATGTCCTTGAGCATCGTTTCCGCGGCGTCTTTTTCGTTGGCAAGGTTGTCGTATTTGCTCTGGACGAGGTTGAGGTTGCGGATTTCCTCCTGAATGCTTTTGACCTCGGCGTCGGCGCTGTTGAACTTGGCCATGGCGGCGAGATAGTCGGTATGCACTTTTTCCGCCGCGCTGTTGACGGCGTCGTCAAACTCGGACTGGGTGCGGGTCTGCTGTTCCTTGAG
>DASZWY010000030.1:0-2133 GCA_035546135.1 Opitutales bacterium | reverse complement strand
GAGCGGCGACATCGTCAAGGCGCTGACGCTCGGCGACGCCGTCATCCTCGGCGGCCTGCTCGCGGGCTGCCGCGAAGCGCCGGGCGAAATCATCGAAATCGACGGCAAGTTTTACAAGCAATACCGCGGCATGGGCAGCCACGGCGCGATGAAGGCGGGCTCGGCCGCCCGTTACGGGCACGACAAGGCCACGCCCTCGTCCACGCCGCAGAAAGTCGCCGCCGAAGGCATCGAGGCGCTCAAGGAAATTTCCGGCCCGCTGGACTCCGTGCTCGCGCCGCTGCTCGGCGGGCTGCAAAGCGGGCTGGGCTACCTCGGCGCGCACAACCTCGCTGAATTGCGCGAGAATGCGCGCTTTGCCCGCGTCACCGCCGCCGGCATGAAGGAAGCCGCCCCGCACGACGTGATTGAAGTCAAAACATCGAAGGCCTAGTGTCGTGGTTCTTAGTTCTTAGTTCAAAAAAATTATCCAACGAATCACATCAACCAAGCACTACGAACCAAGCACCAAGGCACTTTTAATTTCATGCACCATCGCATTGAAACGCTCGTCAAGCGCTACCCGCCGCTCTCCGTGTGCGCGGGGGATGTCGCCGCGGCGGCGAAAATTCTCGAGGACTCGTTTCGCGCGGGCGGCAAGCTGCTGCTGTGCGGCAACGGCGGCAGCGCGGCGGACTCCGATCATATCGCGGGCGAGTTGCTGAAAGGCTTCGGCCATGCGCGCACCCTGCCCGCGGAAGATGCGAAAAAACTCGGCCCTGATTTGGCGAAAAATTTGCAGGGCGCGCTGCCGGCGATTCCGCTGCCGCAATTGACGGCGCTGATCTCCGCCTTCGCCAACGATTGCGACCCGAAATACGTTTACGCGCAACTGACCTGGGGCCTCGGCCGCCCCGGCGACGTGCTGTTCGCGATCACGACCTCCGGCAATTCGCGCAACGTGCTGCACGCCGCCGACGCGGCGAAGGCGCGTGAAATGAAAGTCATCGGCCTCTCCGGCGCCACCGGCGGCAAACTTTTTCCCAAGTGTGACCTCTGCATCCGCGTCCCCGAAATGGAAACCTTCAAAATCCAGGAATACCACCTCCCGATTTACCACTGCCTGTGCCTGATGCTGGAGGAGACGTTTTTTGGGAAAGGCGCGACGGGTGCATACAGTTGATTCATTTAGCCTAATGCCGCCAACGCCGCCACACATGCCGTCTCGACGCGCAGCACATAACCCGGCAAGCGGACAAATTGAAAGCTGGCGGCCTGGAGGGCGGCGTATTCGCCGGGGGTGAAGTCGCCTTCGGGGCCGATGCAGATTAAAAGGCGCTGAGGCGCCGAGGCGCTAAGGCACTGAGCGAGCGGCCGCGCATCTGGGGTCAGGGCGGCGACGAGGCGGAGGCTTTCGCTTTTGGCGGCCGGAAGGTTTTTCAGCCATTGCGCCAGTTCCACCGGAGCGGAAATTTCGGGGAGCCAGGGGTTGCCGGATTGTTTGCCAGCTTCGAGGGCGGCGGCGCGCCAGCGGTCGAGCTTGTGCTCGGCGCGGTCGGCGGCGAGGCGGACTTCCGTGCGGGCAGTGAGCAGGGGCTGCACGGCGGTCGCGCCGAGTTCGGTGGCCTGGCGGACGATTTCCGTGAAAAGGTCGCCCTTGGGCAGGCCGACGGCGAGCACGCGCGGCGGGGGCGCGGGATGCAAAATAATTTGGCCCAGCCTCAGCCGCGCCGCCCGGGCATTGTCGGCAGCCAGCGTGGCCGATGCGACCCCGCCGACGCCGTCCAGCACCTCGACCGACTCGCCCACGCGGGCGCGGCGGACGCGGACGAGGTGGGAGGATTCCGCGGTGGAGAGGGTGATTGCCCCGCCCGCGGCGGGCCAGGGAGCCGGATGGAACACGCGGAGCATGGCGGCAGTCTAAGGAAAGGAAGCGGGAAAATGGAAGCGGGAAGAAGCCCGGCCTGCAGCCGAGCCACTTCGCCCGCCGGCAGCCGGCGCGATTTTTTCCATTTTTCGTTTTCCATCTTTCATTCCCGCCCCTTCCTTTGCCCCACAAAACAAACACGGCTCCCCAGACGAGGAGCCGTGCCTGAACCTAAATCGAACTACAAACTGAACTGAAACCGGAACTCAACCGGGATGAGCGATTGC